>DASPTY010000045.1:0-5255 GCA_035623175.1 Candidatus Limnocylindrales bacterium
CCGGAGCTGTCGCCGGATGGAAGGATGGTGGCGTTTATCCGTGGAGAGGACACGTTTTTCGGAAATGGGGACGTGTATGTGAAGTTGCTGCCGACGGGGGAGCCGGTGCAGTTGACGAGGGATAACCGGGTGAAGCTAAGCCCGACGTTTTCGCCGGACGGAACAAAAGTGACCTACAGCGTGATGCCACCTTTGGACGTGTGGGAAGTGCCGGTGATGGGAGGAGCGCCGCAGTTAATGCTGAGGAACGCGTCGTCATTGACGTGGATTGAAGGTGGAAAGCGGCTGCTGTTTTCGGAGATCAAGAGTGGTTTGCACATGGGAGTGGTGACGACGGACGAGGGGAGAGGGCAGAGCCGGAACGTGTATTTGCCGGAAGGCGAGCGAAGCATGGCGCACCACTCGTACTTGTCGCCGGATGGGAAGTGGGTGCTGATCGTGCTGATGAATTCGCAAGGGAGCTTGACGACGTGCCGGCTGGTACCGTTTGACGGAAGCGGGAAAGAACAGGTGGTGGGGCCGGAGAAAGGGGAGTGCACAACCGGAGCCTGGTCGCCGGATGGGAAGTGGATGTATATGAGCAGCAATTCAGGCGGGAGGTTCCATATCTGGAGACAGAGGTTTCCGCAAGGAGTGCCGGAACAGGTGACGTCGGGGCCGACGGAAGAAGAAGGCATTGCGATGGAGAAGGATGGGAAGTCGTTTTTGACGTCGGTGGGGACGATCAACGAGGCATTGTGGATCCGGGATGCAACCGGGGAGCACCAGGTATCGGCGGAGGGGGATACGTTCGAAGGAACGTTTAGCGCCGATGGAAAGACGTTGTACTACCTGAAGAAGGAAGGGGCGGAGGCGAAAACGGAATTGTGGAGCACTGAGTTGGAAAGCGGAAAGAGCGAGCGCGTAGTGCCTGGATACGATGTGGAACCGAACTTCAATGCGAAGGGCTACACGGTAACAAGAGATGGGCAGCGAGTGGCGTTCGTGATGAAAGACGAAAAGGGGATTGCGCATTTGTGGGTGGCGTCGACGGATCACCGGACATCGCCCAGTAAACTGGAATCGGAAGTGAGCGAAGACGCTCCGTTCTTTTTGCCCAACGGAGATTTGATTTATCGAGCGCATGAGGGAGGTAAGAATTATCTGTACACACGAAAGCAGGACGGGTCCGGAAGAAGAAAGGCCAAGGAGGAGCCGATCCTGACGTTGCATTCGGTGTCGCCGGATGGAAGATGGTCGATCGTGGGAGAAACGATGGACGGGAATGCGGAGCACCCCAGTGTGATTGTGGCGTACCCCAATGCAGGTGGCCGGGAGGTGGTGACCTGCTGGATGTTGTGCGACCCGATATGGACGCCAGACGGAAAGTACGTGTTGATGAGACCGGGCGCGGATGCTGACAGGAAAAGTGAACTGCTCCCAATCAAGAGAGACAGCGGCCTGCCGGATTTGCCAAAGGAAGGGGTGTCGAAGCCGGAGGACACCAGAGGGATTGCGGGAAGGATCGAGCTGGGCAAAGGAGTGAATTCGGCGGTGGGGCCGGAGAGGTACGTGTACACGAGGCTCAACGTGAAAAGGAATATCTACCGGGTGTGGGTGGAGTAGGAAGAGAAGAATAGGGAAAGAGCGCGAAAGGGCGAAGGTGTAGGGAGCGGTTACTGGGGGAGGTTGAGGCGGCGGAGGAGAACTTGGAAGCGCGGGTCGGGGCGGAGGGCGTCCCAGTCGCGGGCGACGGCGAGATGGGTGGTGGGTGTTTCGTTGGCGCTAACGGCTTTTTCGAGCCAGGTGAGGGCGACATCGTTTTCACCCGCGTGGGCGTAGAGACGCGCAATGCGCACGGCGGAGACGTGGGAGTGTTGCGCACGAGCGGCGAGAACGTCGCCGCCACGCTTCATGGCTTCGCGATAGCCACCGGCGGCGAAGCCAGAGTGGAGAGCGTTGACCGTTTCGCGATCGTTGAGATCCTCGAAAAAGTGAACGGCTGAGGCGAAGGCCTCGTTATTCATATTCTTCTTGAAATAGGCAACCCAGAGGCCCAGATGGGCGGAAGAGAAATCGGGTTTGGAAACGAGCGCGGCCTGAAGAACTTGGATGGCTTCGTCATAGCCGCCGAGGTAGGTAAGCTGCCAACCGTAAAAGGTGCGCCAGAAGAAGTACAAAGGATCGAGAGCAAGCGTGCGTTGGATTTCGATTTCCCAATCGGCGACGCGATGGCGACAGATGAGCGCGTCGGCATACATGAAGTGGGCGATGGCGCTACTGGGGTTGGCCTGGATAGCGCGCTGGAAGAATCGTTCGCCGGCGGCCCAATCGTGGTCCAGGTCGATGGTGATGTTGGCGAGACTGACGTAAGGCTCGGCGAGAGAGGGGTCAAGTTTGACGGCCTTGAGGGCGTAGGCTTTAGCTTTTTCGAGAACTTCCGAAGGAAGAGCGTAGCCGCTATCGGTGCGCATAAGCCAAACGTCCGCAAGGCCCGAGTAGGCCAAAGCGTTGTTGGGATCTTTTTCGAGAGCGAGCTGGAAGTAGCGCCCGGCTTCCTCATTGCTAGTTTTGGAAATCTGATACCAGAAGAAGCGGCCCTTGAGGTAAGCCTCGTAGGCTTCGGGGTTGACAGGGCGCGAAACGGAGAGGCGGGCGCTCTCTTCGGGTGAGAGTTTGAGCTTGATTTCACCGGCGATGGCCTGGGTGACTTCGGCCTGAAGAGTGAGGACATCGCGGAGGTCGCGGTCGTACTGCTCGGACCAGACAGGCTTTTCCGTGGAGGCGGGGACGAGGCGGGCGGTAACGCGGACGCGATTGCCGGATTGCAGGACGGAACCTTCGACAACAGCATCCACATCGAGTTTGCGGGCGATTTCGCTCAAGGGGAGGGACGTGTGTTTGAACTGCATGACCGATTGGCGGGAGATGACGCGGAGATTGGTGCTCTTGCCGAGCTGGGTGATGAGCTCTTCGGTAACGCCGTCAGCGAAGAATTCGCGTTCCGGATCGCCGGAGAGATTCGCGAGAGGGAGAACGGCGATGGATTGAATGCGTGAAGAGCCCAAGAAGAGAGCGCGGAGCGGATTGCGCGCACCGAGAAGAAAGAAAGTTGTGGCAAGGATGGCGAGAAGAAAAAGGGCGGCAAGAGAGGCGAGGAAGAGCTTGTTGCGGAGGAGAGAGCGAATGGGAGTCCCCCGAGGACGATCGAAGACCAGCGTATCGGCAGAGGAATCGCGCTGGAGACGACGAAGGTCCACAGCGAGCTCGCGCGCGGATTGGTAGCGGCGCGCAGGATCTTTTTCGAGGCATTTGGTGATGATGGTCTCGAGCTCAGAGGAGAGCTTCGGGTTGAGCTGGTGCGGGGGCAGGGGAGCGCGATGGAGGATGGCGTCGAAAATTTTGGAAGAAGGGAGTTCGGAGAAAGGGCGCTGACCGGTGGCCATTTCGTAAAGGATGAGGCCTGTGGAGTAAAGATCGGTGCGGGCGTCGAGATCTCCGCCAAGAAGCTGCTCGGGGGCCATGTAGGGGAACGTGCCGGCGAGAGAGTGGGTTTCAAGTTCAGACTGAGTGACAGATTCGGCGAGGGGGACGCGAAGACGGGCGAGGCCGAAATCGAGGATTTTGAGGCGGCCGTCATCCGTGAGGACGAGATTGGCGGGCTTAAGGTCGCGATGAATGATGGCGTGATCGTGGGCAGCGATGAGGCCTTCGGTGAGTTGAAGCGCGAGAGGAAGGAGGGCGGATTCGGGAAGAGGGCCGGTAGCGAGACGGTTGCTGAGAGGCTTGCCGGGAATGAATTCCATGACGAGGAAATCGGTGCCGCCCTGGGAATCGAAATCGTGGATGGTAGCGATGTTGGGATGATTGAGCTTCGAGAGGGCGCGAGCTTCGTTGTGGAAGCGATGGCGCGCGGAATCGTCGGCGATGGTGCCGGGATGCAGGAGCTTGATGGCAACGTGACGGTCGAGGTGAGAATCGCGAGCGAGGTAGACGACACCCATGCCGCCACTACCTACTTTGCTTTCAATGCGGTAGTGACCGAACTCGAGGCCAATAAGCGGATCTTGTGCCGGGACCTGGGGAGGCACAGAGAAGCCTTTCCCGATAGTCGAAGTTGAAGGAATCGTAGAGCGGGAGTGAGGGGTAAGTCAACGGAGGATTGGGGGAACGGTGACGGTTAGCGGCGGCGCGGGATTTTCAGTTCGGGGGGGCCATAATCAAGAGCGTGGGTAGAGGGGCGGCGGTGGTAGGCTTCATCCAATTGAAAAAGCGACATGAGATTCTCGACAAATTCTTCGCCCCAGGTATGTTCGACATCAAGCGCGACAGCAAAGGCAGTGTGTTTCTCGAAGGTCAGGGGACTGTGGCCGGGCTGATTTTCGCGATTCAAGCGGTCGGTGCCGGTGCGGGCGAGGAATTCGCGGAAATTTTCTAGATCGTCGAGAACTTTACGTCCAGCGCGCGTGGGCGATTCCAGTGAATGCCGAAACACAGTGTTCACGAGGACGAGACAGCCGAGTAAAACCGCGAATTCCGTGCTGGTGAGGACAGCAAGGAAGATAAAACCGCAAAGCGCCGAGGCGGACAGGAGAACCGGGATCGCGTCGGTCGGATCCAAGGGACGGCTTGGCCGGTCGTCCCAAGGGAAGTAGGAAGTGAGCTTTCGGAAAGTGGCCGGCCAAACGTGCAAGGCTGCAACCAGGCAAGAGCCACCGAGAAGAACCCAAATGCCCAAGTAAGCGAGCGAGGCCAGCGAGGAAATGCTCTCGATAGAAACGATGGACCCGGCAAGAGGAATGATGGGCATTAAGGAACACGCAATGCCAACCCACCACAATGGCGAATGGGCGGAAATCAATTCCGGTTCGACAATGCCCTCGAGCACCTCCTTAAATTCCATGAATGAGGAACAGAGCCTGGAGTACTCGATGGAGTCGAACTCGTAGGTGTTAAGACCGCCGGGAAAGAGCGTAGAGAGAAGGATAGATTCTTCCGGGGGGAGTGGGTCGTCGGGCTCACGGAGTTTCTTGAAGATGAAGCGGTCTTTATTTTGGTGAATGGCGAGGAAACGCTTAACGGACAGGGAAACGAGGGCGGAAGCAAAAGCGCGTTCGCAAAGTCCATTCTCCCGCAGAGTGGCGGCGACGGCAGGGGAAATCCCTTTTGGAGGCTCATACTGAATCACGCCAATCCGGGGAGTCTTCCGAGCCCTAAAGACAACGAAGAGGACGAGGTAATAAGCGAGGATTATCCCGAGACCACACCAAGCTTGA
>DASPTY010000046.1:0-22246 GCA_035623175.1 Candidatus Limnocylindrales bacterium
GTGCAGGCCCACACAGGGCTTACCGGTTCGTATTTCGATGCGCTTCCTACCGACGATGAAGTGCCCGATGAAATCCTGGAATTCTTCCAGCCGGAAGCGGAAGAACATCTCCAGATCGTAAGCGATTGCCTGCTTTCTCTAGAAGGCAACAACAACCCGGAAGAGATTAACCGGTTGTTCCGCGCAATTCATACCGTGAAGGGATCGGCTGCCCAGGTCGGCTTGCGGCGGCTAGGCGCGATCGCCCATCGCGTGGAGGATTTGATTGGCCGGCTCCGCGATGGAGAGATTCAGCCGTCACCCGCGGTTGTGGATATTTGCCTGGAGTCCGTGGACGTTTTGCGGAAAACGCTGCGGCGCGAGTGGGCCGACGAAGCAGTGATGCGGGCTGGGGTCGATTCCCTGCTTGGACGGATCGCGGAGTTTGCCCCGCTCGAAGCCGAAGAACAAGAGGCACCCCTTCCTGCGGCTGAGGAAGCGGAAGCCGAACCGGCGCAGACTGCCGTGGAAAAAGCGCCAGCAAAGGCTGCTGCTGCCGAAGTGCAGAAGCAAGCTATTGCGACGAAATCGGTGCGCATCGCCCTCGGGCGGCTCGATCGCATGATGAACACGGTCGGCGAATTAGTGATCAACCGCACGAAGATGGTCGGGCGAGTGGCGGAACTCGAGAAACTGGTGGACACGCTGAGCTTCTCGAAGGAGCGCCTGCAGGGTAAGGTCAACGAGTTCCAGGAAAAGTACGAGTACAACCGCATTCGTTCGCAGATTGGGACGCCGTGGGCGAACACGCAGCGCCAGAAATTGTTGGCCAGTGCAGCCGCGGGCGAAGCGGGCTTCCTCGACGAGTTCAGCGAACTCGAGATGGACCGCTACGACGACTTCAACATTCTGTCGCGCTCGATGACGGAAATTTCGGCCGACGTGAACGAAGTGCTGACCCAGTTGGAGTCGTTCATCGGGCGCGTTGAGGGTGACATCGACGAGTTCACCAAACTCGCTCACCACCTCCAAGACGAGATTACAGCGGCACGCATGGTGCCGATTGGAACGCTGTACTCGTTGCTTTCGCGCGCGGTGCGTGACGCGGCAAAGTCCTCCAAGAAGAAGGTGGAGTTGGACTTTTCCGGCAGCGAGACCGAACTGGACAACAACATCATCCAGCAGATTTCCGACCCGCTGGTACACCTGGTGCGGAACTCCGTCGCCCACGGCATCGAGCCGCCCGAGGTTCGCCTCGCCACAGGAAAGTCCGAGGAAGGCAAGGTGCTCCTGCGCGCGTACCACCGAGGGAACCACATTTACATCGAGGTGGAGGACGACGGCCGTGGCATTGACTATGCGCGCGTCCGGCAGAGCGCCATCGAGTGCGGGCTGGTGTCCACGGAAACAGCAGACCGCCTGACGGAGCGCGATTTGCGCGAAATGCTGTTCCATCCAGGCTTCTCGACTGCAACGGTGAAAACGGAACTTGCGGGACGGGGCGTGGGCCTGGACGTTGTGCGCTCCAATTTGAACGCGCTGAACGGAGAAATCGAAGTCCAGAGCGTAACCGGGCAGGGCACGAAGTTTGTTCTGAAGGTGCCTCTAACGTTGATCATCTCTCCCGCGCTGTTCGTGCGTTGTGGCGCGACTAACTTCGCTCTGCCGCTGGCGGTCGTGGAAGAGATTCGCCGGATTCGCGCGGATGAAATCGAGGATGTAGGCGGAAAACTTTTGACCAAGGTGCGCGAAGTGGTTACCGAAGTGGTGCGCCTCGATTCTTATCTGGGCCTGCCACCACTTGAGCCGGTCAATGGCTATTTCCGGATGGTGGTGGCAAACGCGGGCAGCCGTCAGGTTGGCCTTGTTGTCGAGGAAGTGCTTGGCAAAGACGAAATCGTTATCAAGAACCTGGGCGAATATCTGCGCCGCGTGAAGCTGTTCCCCGGGACCACGATTGCTCCCGATGGCAGCCTGATCCTGTTAATTGATTTGAACCGCATGGTGGCGGCAGAGCCCACAGAGCGGCGTCCGGTGCAAGCGAGCGCGAGCACGGCCCGCATCTTTGCGCCAGGCTCGGCCGCGGTCGCACGCGGCACGATTCCCACCGACGCGATCGACCGCGTTGAGCAAGAGCGCGTGATTGTGGTTGCCGACGACTCGATCAGCGTCCGCAAGTTCGTCGGGCGCATGCTGGAAAAGAACGGCTACCGGATCAAGCTGGCTGCCGACGGCCTGGAAGCCGCCGAACTTATCGCGCAGCACGGCTGCCACCTGGTGATCACGGACCTCGAGATGCCGCGAATGACCGGTTACGAATTGATGGCACAGTTGCGGCAGAGCCCCTCGACCAAGCGCATACCTGTGATGGTTGTGACGTCGCGCGCGGGCGCAAAGCATCGCGATCGAGCCTTGAAGGAAGGCGCTTCGGCGTTCCTCACGAAGCCGGTGCAAGAGGATCAGCTCCTGGCAGCCGTCGAGCAACTTATTGGAGCGGAGGCGGCACGCCCAGTCGTGCCGGTCGGATAAACGGATCATGGTGAGCGCTAGTCAAAAGAAGTTTCGGGTGCTCGTCGTAGATGACTCTGCGTTCATGCGCAAAGTGTTGGAATCGATTTTTAATGCAGACGAGACGCTACAGGTCGTAGGGCATGCCAAGGACGGACGCGAAGCCATTTCGCTTTCCGATTCGCTAAAACCTGACGTGATCACCATGGACCTGAACATGCCGCATTTGGACGGGCTCCAGGCAACCGCGCACATCATGACCAACAGCCCTCGGCCGATCGTGGTTGTGAGTTCGGAGAGCAAGGAGGGCGCAGCGAGCACGTTGAAAGCGCTGGAACTCGGCGCGATTGACTTTGTGGCCAAGCCCGGCGGCGGCGTAGATCTGGACATGCAGACTGTGAAGGATGAGTTGTTGCGAAAAGTGCGCGTGGCCGCCAAGGTGCGCGTTGTGCGTACCGCTTCGCGGCTTGCGAGCATGGTGCAGGCCCCGCCGAAGGGCACTGCCGGAGCAGCCCCAATGAAAACCGCTGCTCCGGCCGCAATCGCAGCTTCGGACCTGCGCTTCCCTGTTGTGGTGCTGGCCGCCTCGACGGGGGGCCCGGCCACAGTGATGCGCATGGCCCCGGGATTCACACGCGACTTCCCCGCGGCCGTTTTTCTTGTGCAGCACATGCCCGCATCGTTCACAAGCCAGTATGCGATCCAGTTAGCGGAATTCACGGGCATCCGCGTCAAGGAAGCGGAGGCGAACGAACCGGTGCAGCCCGGCACCTTTTACATTTGCCCGGGTGGGCAGCATCTTCGGATCACGCCGACTGGGCGGATCCAGCTTGACGCTACGACAGGCCGAATTGAAGGTTACTTGCCGAACATTGACGTGACTATGGAATCCGTGGCGGCGTACGCCGGCCCGATGAGCATTGGAGTGGTCCTCACCGGCATGGGATGCGACGGGGCGCGGGGTGCCCGCGCAATCAAAGAAGCAGGCGGTCTCGTGCTTGCGCAGGATGAAGCGACTTCGGTGATTTTCGGGATGCCTGCCGAAGTCATCAAGGCCGGCGTGGTTGATCAGGTGCTTGGCATTGATGATGTCTACCCAGCCATTGAAAAGCGTGTATTGGGGTTGTGCCGGATGACTCCAGTAGGAGCCCGGTAATGCGGCCGGCGACGCCAAACAAATCGCACTCTCTACGTGCGGAACAAATCATTCTCTTCCGCGCCAGCACGCAAATCTTCGCGGTTTCTTCGGCTTCAGTGCAGGAAGTGCGGAGCGTGGACAGTCTTGCAGGCGCGGCCGTGGAAATCAACGAAGCGAGCCTCGCCAAGGTCCGGCATGCGATTCGCAGAGGCGACCGGAATCAGTACGTCGTGAGCGCCGCTGTGCATTTTGGCCTTCGGCCCACACCTGCGGCACTCATCTTCATGCTGAGAAAATCGCGCGTGGCGCTGCTGGTTGACGGCATCGAAAGAATGACCAGCATGACCCGGCTGCAAGCCTTGCCGGGGGCGTTTTGTCACGAAGAGCGTGAGTGGTACCGCGGTGTGACGGTGCTGGATCAAAATGTCATCCCGGTCGTGAATCCGGGGGCCTTTCTGACGGCCGAGGAGATCTCTTATCTGGATGCAGTCACAGGTTCACAGGCGCTGCCAGAAGTAACGGGGGCGCCTGAGAACGGGCTGAACGTATGAGTTGGGCGGAACAACCCGATACCCGGTCTTGCGTGCTCCTGCGCTTGGGCGAGCGCCGGTTTGCTCTGGCTGCGGAACAAGTAGGGGAGCTTGCCGCGCCCAGCAGGATGTTTCGCTTTGCGCACCGTACGCCGGAGATTGACGGGGTCATCCTGCGCAGGGGGCGCGTGGTTCCGGTCTGCGACATCGCCGAGAAACTGACAGGGAAAAAGCTGACGCAAAGACGTTTTTACCTGATTGCCACGCGGCGTATGGAAAAGCCGTTCGACTGGGTCGCGTTGCCCGTTACCGGGGAATGTGAGCTGATTCAGGCGGACTTGACGCCCGCGGGAGAATCGGACTCGGCACACGTGGCGGCATGGCTGTCTCACGGCGGTGAAGTGATTGAAGTACTGAATTTGAAGGCCTTGACGCCGGGACCGGACACTCCATCTGACCGTTTGCAAGCTTCTTTGCCGGAGGTCCACGCATGATGATCCCCGGCAAACCCGCGCGAATCCTCTTGATTGACAGCAATGTGCTGTTTGCCAAGCGCTTGGGCGATGCGTTGAAGCGCGAAGGGTTTGACGTGACTACGACGACGCAAGCCGCGTTCGCGCTGACCGCTCTCGAATACGGCACCCCGGCAGCAATCGTGTGCGCCACTAATATGAGAGAAATGGGCGCACACGAGATTGCCCAGATTATCCACGCCGACCCGAAAAATGCTAACCTTCCCATCATCGCCACAGGCGACGGAAGCCAAAGGGCCTTGATGGAAGCGTTTCAGGCGGGATGCGACGACTATATCGATCGCCACTTGCCAGCCGCAACTATCGCGGGCCACGTCAAAAACATCCTCATAAGTAAAGTTGAAGGATTTCAGCCAACCCAGATGCTGGGACAATCGGATACCAGCTTGAGCGGCAACTTGACCCACCATGACCTGACCGGCGTCATGCAGATGCTGGGCCACGCTCATCAAACCGGCGCGCTGACCATCAACGCGGGGGAAACCGACGCCGTGCTCTTTTTCGACGCCGGTGAAATCGTGCAC
This sequence comes from Candidatus Limnocylindrales bacterium, assembly GCA_035623175.1. Lineage (GTDB taxonomy): Bacteria > Acidobacteriota > Terriglobia > Acidiferrales > UBA7541 > Acidiferrum. The sequence goes on from DASPTY010000046.1 coordinate 5,213, forward strand.
GCGGAATGCGGCTCGCTGTTCGGCGATGAAGCGGTGCTGGACATATTGAAAAGCTGCGTGCGGTGCGGTTCAGGAGTTTACAAGTTCGTTTATGGGGTGAGCACGGCCCAGCGCACGGTCTTGCGCTCGGCCACCGATTTGATGCTTGACGCCATGCGGGAGTTTGACGAGGCTGCACAGACTTCGAAGGACGATCAGTCTTTGCTTGACGACCAGCTAGCGGACAAGGAGGCTCAATGAGCGAGACCATCGCCATGCCGCCGCTCGGCACCACGGAAACCAAACACACGCCGACGGTCTACTTCATCGACGACAGCGCCACCATGCGCGAAGTGATCAAGATCGCCTTCCGCCGCGAGAACATCAACGTCATTACGTGCGCAGACGCCGCCAGCGCACTCGCGGGATTTGAACAACATCCGCCTGACGTGGTCATAACCGACGTGATCATGCCGGATCAGGACGGCTACTCCGTGTGCAGCCAGATCAAGCAAAATCCGCAATTCGGCAAGACGCCGGTCATTTTGATGTCGGGCGTGGTGAACAAGTCCGTTGCCGACCGGGCTGTCGCGGTTCAGGCAGATGAACTGGTGCGCAAGCCGTTTCAGCCGCAAGAATTGATCGGGCGCGTCCGGAATTTGTTGAATGCCTCTCATACGGCGGCACACGGAGCTGCGGAACACGCGGCTTCCACAACTTCGCTGGACTCGCTGTTTGCGCCGGCGCAGGCACCGGGGCGAGTTGGCCCGCTTTCTCCGGCGCCTCCCGTTCCAGGCCCGATCCCCGCTCCTCCACTCGGAGAAGCAAAGCCAACGGATTCACCCTGGCCCCGCGCGCTCGCCGATGCGTTCATGACGCAGAATGCGCCATTCACGCAACATCCGGCACCCGCAGTGCCGGCCGCGCCGACTGGGCCGCGCGCGGCAGCGACACCCCAGGAAATCCAGAAGCTGCGAGTGGAGATTTCGCGACTCGAACTGCTGGTCAAAAAGCTGCAGACCGAGTTGCAAATCGAGCGGCAATACAATCAGGCGTTGGAACTGCACGTCAAGACGCTGACACAAGTGGAGTAAGTCAAGTCCATGGTTAGCTGGACGATTTGGGATGGCCATAGGTCCAGTTGACGCCCCACAACGAATTGGATAGCCTCGGTTGCATGCCCTGTCGAGGGTCTTAACCCCGGGGGAACATCCCATGAAAAAGAAAGATGGAGCGCTATTTTCCAGGAGGGAGTTCGCGCAACGCGCCGCAATGCTTTCCGCAACCGCTTCGTTGGTATCGGCGGAAGCGATTCTTCCCAAGGTCACCCTTGCGAGACCGGCGCAGGATGGGCAAGCAGGACCGAAACTCTCTGCGGCCGGCCAGGCAGAGGCCGAGGCGCGCTACCAGCAGGTTTTGACGTTACACGGCGACAGGCTGGATGAAACCCAAAAAACAAACGTTAAGAAAATGTGCAATGAATTGCAGCCCATGTTGGAGCGCATCCGAAGCTTTCCCCTGCAGAATGGAGACTCGCCCGCCTTGTACCTGAAACCGCTCGTCGAACGTGAAAAGAAGCCGCAGGCAGCCGCAGAAGCCGGCGGAAAGAAATCCTGACGGAGCCGCGAATGCTCAAGGAATCGGTGCTCTTCGCGTCCGTCAGCGAACTAGCCAAGCAGATCGAGTCCAAGCAACTCTCCCCTGTCGCACTGACCGAAGCGTATCTCGACCGCAGCGCAAAATTGGGCCCGAAGCTGAACGCATACGCGCGCTTGATGCCGTCCGTCGCGCTGGAACAAGCTCAGGCTGCGGAGAAAGAAATCAGGCGAGGACATTATCGTGGACCGCTTCACGGAATCCCCTATGCCGCCAAGGACCTTTTGGCCGTGCGCGGGATTCCGACGACGTGGGGTGCAAAACCATTCGCCGATCAAGTGTTCGATTACAACGCGACAGTCATCGAGCACCTGAACAATGTTGGCGCCATCTTGCTTGGGAAAGCAGCCATGATCGAATTGGCCGGCGGGCTCGGCTACATGTTCGCTTCCGCTTCTTTGCAGGGAGAAACGCATAACCCGTGGGATACGAATTGCTGGACCTGCGGATCGTCCTCAGGATCGGCGGCAATCGTCAGCGCAGGTTTGGCCGGGTTCGCCATTGGCACGGAAACCTGGGGCTCGATTGTATGCCCTGCAGCATTTTGTGGCGTAAGCGGGTTCCGGCCAACCTATGGGCGCGTCAGCCGTCACGGCGCCATGGCGCTCGCCTATTCGATGGACAAAATCGGACCGCTGGCACGCAGCGCGGAAGATTGCTCACGAATTTTCGCAGCCATTGCCGGGCATGACCCGCTCGACCACAGTACCTTGCCCGTCGACAGGGCTGCCTTTACTTTTTCGCCTGGGAGCGAATTGAAGACCAGAGCGCTTCGCATCGGATGGCTTACCAATGCCTGGAAGGAATATGAGCCCGGCGTTGAAAAGATCATTGAGGGGGCGCACAAAGTACTGTCGCGGCACGTCCCGTCCGTTAGACATGCCGCTCTTCCGGTGGGGCCGTGGGAGGACGCGGGAAACGTCATCCTGAACTGCGAAGCCGGCTCTGCGTTTTCATTCCTGATCCGATCGGGAAAAGTGAATGAATTGGCGGATCCGCTCAGCCGCATCGGCGGGTATCTGAATCTCACCGTTTCCGGTGCAGATTACAACCACGCCCTACGAGTGCGGGAAATTCTCCAGGCAAAGATGGCGGAGCTGTTCGATTCCTATGACATTCTGGCCACCGCCACTCAGCCAGTTACGGCGACTCGTCTCACGGCAAATCTCGTTACCGATCTTTCCTTCCCCGATCCCCTGGGCGCGATTGGAAATCTGTGTGGCTTGCCGGCACTCTCTGTACCGTGCGGTTTCACGGAGAAGAAACTCCCCGTGGGACTGCAATTCATCGCGCGCGCGGGAGACGACGTGGCGGTCTTGCAGGCAGGACGGACCTTCCAGCAATTCACAGACTGGCACAAGAAGCACCCCAACTTGAGTTAGCGAAAAGGCGAATGCTGGAGGTTATGCCTTGGCGTGGCCCTGGATGGCCTCGCGCACCGCGCGCAAAATGGCGGCGCGGCTGAAGGGCTTTGTGAGGAGGCGCACCGAAGGATCTGCGTTGGCCATTTCCGTGGCGGCGTGCTCGCTGTAGCCGGACATGAAGATGACGCAAAGCCCCGGATATTCCGATTCCATGCGCTCCGCCAGCTCCTGGCCGGTCATCCCCGGCATGACCATGTCGGTTACGAGAAGGTGGATGTTGCCGTTATTCTGCGCGGCCACCTGGATGGCCTCGGCGCCGTCTTTTGCTTCAATCACGCGATACCCACCGGACTCCAAAAACTCTTTAGCAATCTCACGAACGTCCTGCTCATCTTCCGCGAGGAGGACGGTTTCCGTGCCCATGGGCAACTCACCGGATGCGCGAGGCGCCCCCGTGTGCTCTTCTGTCTGATCTACGCGCGGCAGATAAATTTTGAAGGAAGTGCCTTTGCCCAGCTCGCTGTAAACCCAGATGAAGCCCCCACTTTGTTTTACAATGCCATAAACCGTGGCCAGCCCCAGACCGGTCCCTTTGCCTTTTTCTTTGGTCGTGAAAAACGGTTCGAAGATGTGGGCCTGTGTCTCCGAATCCATTCCAATGCCATTGTCGGAGACAACGAGTAGCACGTAAGCGCCGGGCTTCATCAGCGGGTGAGTCGCCGTATAGGCATGGTCAATGTCAACATTGGCGGTTTCAATGACGAGCTTTCCGCCGCTGGGCATGGCATCACGGGCATTCACCGCCAGATTCATGACCACCTGTTCCATCTGGCTGGCGTCCGCGCGAATTGCTCCCAAGCGCTCGTCCGCGCGGGTGATGAGCTCGATGTCTTCCCCAATGAGCCGCGGTAGCAGCTTGCCCATCTCTTCGACAATGGAGTTGAGATTGATGATTTGCGGCTGCAACACCTGCCTACGGCTAAAGGCCAGTAATTGGCGCGTCAAGGCGGTCGCACGATCGGCGGAACGGTCAATCTGTTCGATCTTGCGGGTGAGATGGTCGGAAGCATCAAGGACATTCAAGAGGAGCTCGGTGTGGCCCTTGATCACCATTAGCAGATTATTGAAGTCATGCGCGACGCCACCGGCAAGCCGTCCCACCGCTTCCATCTTCTGCGCCTGGCGCAATTGGCTTTCCAAGTGCCTGCGCTCGCTGATGTCCTGCGCCACCACGAGCCGCACTCGCCTTCCCGCGTAGCTCAGTTCGTGCGAGATGAGTTCGACTTCGAATGTCCGGCCGTCCTTGGCCTCATGCAACCAGAAGACATGCTCCTCGGTGGCCCGGTTCTTTCTCCCGACGTATTCGACCACGGCTTCCCGCTGCGATTTGGGGTGAATTCCGGGAATGGTCATCTCTTCAAACTCGCTTGCCGTGTAGCCGTACAGATTCACCGCGGCCTGATTGACGCGGAGAAACTTCAGCGTGTCGGTGTCATAAAGCCAGATGGGCAGGGGATTTTGTTCAAAGAGCAGGCGCAAGATGGATTCATTTCTACGCAGTTGTTCCTCGGCGCGGCGGCGCTCAATGGCCAGCGCGATGTGACCGCCGACGGATTCCAGGAACTCCAGGTCACGCTGATCGTAGGCGTTTTCATTTTGGTAGTGCTGGACGACAAGGACCCCGATGGTGGCAGTGGGCGTCTTTAGCGGCACGCCAAGCCATGCTGGAGATGGCGAGCCAACCAGCTCCACTTCACCCAAGGCGGCAAGGCGATCGAATTCCGTTTGAGGGATAAGGCGTGCCTGGCCCGTGCGAAACACGTAAGCGGTGCAACTACGACCGACCTTTTGGGGGGGAGGGGCCGTGTCGTACTCGTCGACAAAAAACGGAAAGTGAAAGGTCTCGTCTTGCGAATTGTGCAAAGCGACAAAACAATTCTCGGCCGCAAGGATGCGTTTGAGCGCCTCGTGGATGCGCTTGAGGAGCTGGTCCAGGTTGGAGGTCTCGTTCAGGGCGTGGACGACTTCCAAGTTCACCTGTCTCTCCGATTCCATGCGCTGGAGATCGGTGACGTCGTTCCCGTGAAACAGAATTCCTTCGAAGCCAGTGCCATTCGGCGGATTCCGCCGGGAGTATTGAATCCACCGAAAAGAGCCGTCCTTGCAACGGAACCGGCCGCGCGCGGAAACCGAATGTACGGGCGCAGAGCCTGCATTTGTCAGAAGCTGCTTGAGGTCGTCGACGTCGGAGGAATGCACGATGGCGTGGAGGCTGCGGCCCAAAAGCTCGTCGGGCCGCTGACCGAGTACATCGTGGAAGGCTTCATTCGCGAACTGAATGGTTCCGTCCGGCCCGAGGATGGCAATGAGTTCCCGAGTCGAATCGAGCAAGACCGCAAGTTGTTGAGCCCCAAGGGCGATCCCAGGGTCTGAGATCGGTCGGTGTGTCATGAACAGTTCGCTTCGCAGCAAGCGGATTAATGAAACGCCGCCGGCAAAACGTCCGGAAGCCTCCCAAGTTGACCCGCAGATTCTGACACGGGTATCCGAGACAGAATGCCTCATTCTCACGATAGCGGAAACAAGATGGAGCGTAAATCGTAAGGAAGAAAAGATTTGCGAAAGTATGACTGTCCTTTGGTACAGGTTCCTCGTCTGCCAATTGCTGCGGCGCTGCACTTCACCGTGGTACTCTCGCTAATCATCGGGCGTTCTCGTTAGGCCTGAGCTCGCCACGGAGCGCCTCCCTCGGAGGTTTGCGGCAATGCACGATATGTGGAAAGACATGTTTGTGGTTTCTCTGCCCATCGTGGAGAAAATCCTGCGTCCCGTGGTGGTCTATTTCTTTCTCGTGATTGTGTTGAGGCTCTCGGGAAAACGGGAACTGGTGCAACTGAACCCCTTCGACTTGGTCGTTCTCCTGACGTTGTCCAACACGGTGCAGAACGCGATTATCGGGGACGACAATTCCGTGAGCGGCGGCCTAATCGGCGCCACCTCCCTGCTTGCTACGAACTATCTGGTGGTGCGATTTCTGTACGATCACCGGAAGATTGACCGATTGGTCGAGGGCCGGGCCGACGTGTTAGTCGAACATGGAAGAGTTCGCACGCAACATTTGAAGCACGAGTTGATCACCATGGCGCAACTGGAAGCGGCGGCACGCAAGCAAGGGTTTGCGTCCTTGGCTGAAGTGGATCAATGCATCCTGGAGCCGGGCGGCACACTTTCCTTCATCGGCAAGAAGCCCGATGTGGACGAGACACGGCACAAGGAGCTGCTGTCCAATTTGGACCAACTGAGACAAGAAATCGCCATTTTGCGGAGCACGCGTCCTTCGCCGATCTCCTAGTGGGCCCCCGAGAAAGCGGCAGGGATCCTAGCGAAGTAAGAGGCCACTGATGGTGACGCAGAAACCAATAATCCCCAGAGCGACCCCCGAATACCAAAAGCCTTTCCTACGGGTGAGGAGAGTCAGCGAGCACAGGATCAACCCAATCTCGAGCAAGACTTCGGAGGCATTGAATCGATCCTCCCGGCGATCCACGAGCTTCAATTCCTTTTCCAACTCCTTTGCCTTGTCGCTGATCTCGCCCTTATCCTGATCGTAGCGATCCACTTCCTTCTGATACTTTTCACCAAAAGTTTGCGCCTTTTCCTTACTGACGGGCATAAATGTAGAAGCCATGTCCACAGCGACGTGTGCATCGTACTGCCGTAAATTCTTTGCCTGGTAGTACGCCCACTGATTCGAAGTATTCGTGGCCAGAATTCCCTTTTCGGTGCTGGCGCGATGGCCAAGGAGAGTGGCAAAGGCAACGAGCACCGCGAGAATGGAAATTGTAACCGCGACTGGAATCGTCAGTGGGCTTTCTTCATGCGCTCTGTGATCCTCGTGCTCTTCTAAGACTTCATGCATCACTCATCTCCCCCTTCAGTTTTGTTCTGTCGTTCAGGCAGCAACAAGCTTCAAGACCTCAGTCGCAGCGCCGATGGTCCGGTCAATGTCGGCGGAGGTGTGGGCCGCGGAAACGAACGCAGCCTCGAACTGGGAAGGCGCCAGGAAGATGCCGCGGTTGAGCATCTCGCGGAAGAAACGCGCGTAGAGCTTCGTGTCCGACCGCTTGGCATCCGAATAATTCGTGACCGGCTGTGGCGTGAAGAAGATTGTGGAGAGAGAGCCGATGCCGTTGACTTGCGCCGTGATTCCCGCGTCAGATACGGCCTTGCGCAAACCGGCGACCAACTTCTTTGCGCGCTCTTCGATTCCGGCATACAAACCCGGCTTGCTCAGTTCTTTCAAGGTGGCAACGCCAGCGCTCATGGCGAGCGGGTTTCCCGCCAGCGTTCCTGCTTGATAAACAGGGCCGAGGGGCGCCACATTGTTCATCAGTTCCGCGCGGCCAGCGTAGGCGGCAACAGGAACCCCGCCGCCGATGATCTTGCCCATTGTCGTAAGGTCGCCTTCGACGCCGAAGAGCTGTTGCGCGGAGCCATTGTGGAGGCGGAAACCGGTAATCACTTCGTCTATGATCAGCAGAGCGCCGTTTTTGCGCGTGATTTCGCGCAAGCCCTTCAGAAAACCGTCCTTGGGCAACACCACGCCCATGTTCGCGGCCACGGGTTCGACGATGACAGCGGCGATTTTGTCTTTGTGCTCGGTAAAGAGCCGTTCGACGGCAAGCAGATCGTTGTACGGCACATTCAAAGTGAGAGAGGCAAGGGCCTGCGGTACTCCCGGACACTCCGCGATACCTAGCGTCGCGAGGCCGGAACCCGCTTGGGAAAGAAAGCTGTCGGCGTGGCCGTGGTAGCAGCCTTCGAACTTCACGATGAAATCGCGCTTGGTTACGCCGCGTGCAAGCCGGACGGCACTCATCGTAGCTTCGGTGCCGCTGGACACGAATCGGACTTTTTCGAGGAAAGGAATGGCCTTGGTGATCAGCGTCGCAAGCTTTAGTTCGAGTTCGGTGGTGACGCCAAAGCTCGTGCCACGTTGGGCCTGGTCCGCAATGGCGGCAGTCACCGCCGGATGCGCGTGGCCGAGGAGCATCGCTCCCCAAGAGCAAACATAATCGAGCAGTTCGTTTCCGTCGGCGTCGTAGAGATGCTGGCCGCTTCCCTTCTCGATGATGAGCGGTTCGCCGCCAACCGAGCGGAATGCGCGAACCGGGCTGTTCACCCCGCCGACGAGCACCTTTTCCGCTTGTTCGAAGATTGCGCGCGAGCGCTGCCGCCCGGGCTTCATTCCCACCTGTGTTCCGCTCATTTGAGTACCCTAGATTTCAAGATTTCAGCCAGCGCGCGACGTCTTTGGCATGGTACGTCAGGATAATCTGCGCGCCGGCGCGCTGAATTCCGGTCAAGATTTCCAGGACAACTCGCTTTTCGTCGATCCAATTATTTCGCGCCGCCGCTTTGACCATGGAGAACTCGCCGCTGACGTTGTAGGCAGCCACGGGAACGTCAAATCGGTCGCGCACCATGCGGATGATGTCCAGATAAGGCAACGCGGGCTTGACCATGATGATGTCGGCGCCCTCGTCCAGGTCAAGCGCTACTTCTTTCAACGCTTCGCGCGCATTGGCTGGGTCCATCTGGTAGCTGCGGCGGTCGCCAAACTGCGGGGCCGATTGTGCGGCCTCGCGAAATGGCCCGTAAAAGCCAGAGCAATACTTCGCCGCGTACGCCATGATCGGGACATTTTCAAATTTGTGGCCATCCAGTTTCTTGCGGATTGCTCCCACGCGGCCGTCCATCATGTCTGAAGGTGCGACCATGTCCGCCCCAGCGCGCGCATGGGAGAGCGCCTGCTCACTCAGAATTTCCAGCGTCGGATCATTGGCGATCTCGCTGCCGTCCAGAACGCCGCAGTGGCCGTGGTCCGTGTATTCACACAGGCAAACGTCGGTGATCACCAGGAGGTCAAGCTTCGCTTTCTTGATTCCTTCGATGGCTCTTTGGACCACGCCATCCGAGGCCAGCGAACTCTTTCCCTTTGGGTCCTTTGTTTCCGGCAACCCGAATAGAATCACCCCGGGTATGCCGAGCGACTCAACTTCCCGGCATTCTTCCACAATCTGATCGGCCGATTGCTGGAAGATTCCGGGCATGGAGCCGACTTCTCGCCGGACATTACTCCCCGGGCAGACGAACATCGGATAGATGAACCCGGTCGTGGTCAAGCGCGTTTCGCGAACAAGGCCGCGCAGTTTCTCCGTGCGGCGCAAACGTCGTGGGCGATGCAATGGAAAGCTCATCCTGGTATCACTCCTGCAGATAATCCCGAATCTTTGTGTGCGAAAGCGTCCGCGAGGGCTTCGATCACCGCGGAAACAGCCGTATCCCGCGCCTGCAAGACACGCACGACTTTGCAGGCGTGAAGCGCCTCACCGGTCACCGGCCCAATGGCCGCGAAAAGGGCGCGGCGCGAAAACTCCAAAAACTTCTCATCTCCCAAGATCTCTTGCAAGTGGTGCGCGGCGGAGGGACTGAAAAAGAGTACAGCGTCGGCGCCCTCCCGAAAAACCTCCTCAGCCCTGATGCGATCCGCATTCCCCGGGCGAATGGTCCGATAGGCGACGACTTCCGTAACGTGCGCGCCCAGGCGGTTCAGACTCTCGACCAGTTCGGGGTTGGCCTTGTCGCTGCGTGGCAAAAGCACATGCGAAGCGTCCACTTGATCCGCGAGCTCTTCCGCCAACGATACTCCTTGATGTTTTGTAGCCACGTAAGACACGTACAGCCCGGCGGCCTCTGCGCACTCGGCCGTCGCTGGGCCCACGGCCGCAATGTTAGTCCCGCGCGTGGCCCGGGCGAGATCCACCCTGAGCAATTGGCAACGTTCCTGGAGCGCGCGAATGGCATTCTGACTGGTGAAGAAAATCCAATCATAAAGCGCCAACTGGCGAATGGCTTCATCCAAGCGCGAGGTATCCTCAGGCGGCCCAAAGGCAACCAAGGGTAATACAACGGGCACAGCACCCTGTTCTTGCAGGGCGCGCACAAGGGCGCGGCTTTGTTCCGCCGCGCGCGTCACCACGACGCGTTTTTCCTTCAGTGGTGTGCTGGAGCCTTCACCCACGGGAGCGATTCACCTCATCTAAGATGCTGCGCGCTCCGCCTTCGATGAGTTCGCGCGCCATGTGGTCGCCGAGTTGCGCCGCCTGATCCGCGGGAGCGGTCGCCTTCTTTCTGACATACTGCGCGCCATCCACGGAGCAAACGACAGCTTCCATGATTAGTTCGCCCCGCTCGAAACGCGCCCATGCACCCAACGGTACCTGGCAGCCACCCTGCAAAGTCTTCAGAAGCGCGCGTTCCGCAATAATCGCCGTGCGGGTTTCCGGATCGTCCATTTTTTCGAGGATTTCTGCGGCTTCCTGGTCTCTGGTTCGCGATTCAATGGCAATCGCGCCCTGCCCGACCGCGGGCAAGGAAATCTCCGTTGAGAGCGGCTCCGTTATTTTTTGACCCCATCCGAGGCGGTCCAACCCAGCCTTGGAGAGCACAATGGCGTCGTACTCCCCGCTGCCGACTTTGCGGAGGCGGGTGTCAACATTGCCACGCAACTCGCGGATATCCAGATCCTGACGGAAGTGGCGCAATTGGGCCTGGCGCCTCAAGCTGCTTGTCCCCACGCGCGCTCCGTGCCTCAGGTTCGCGAGGACGGTTCCATCGTGCGAAACCAAGCAATCCCGCACATCATCGCGCCGGCATACTGCCGGGAAGAACAAGCGACTCGGCGTTTCGGTCGGAATGTCCTTGACGCTGTGGACTGCCAGGTCCACCGTTTCCTCCAGCAACGCTTCCTCCAGTTCTTTGATGAAAATACCTTTCCCGCCGATCTGGGTCAGGGGGGCTTGCTGCATTTTGTCGCCGGAGGTCTTAATGATGACGATTTCGGCTTCCACGCCAGTAGCCTGAAAAAGCTGCTTGCGCACAAACTCCGCCTGCCAGCGCGCAAGGATGCTGCCTCGGGTGCCGATGCGAAGGTGCCTCACGGTTTCTCCCGGTCAGACAGATAAAGGTCGCGAATCGTTTCTACGCTCTGGATCTTCTTGCGCAGCTCTTTCTCACTCCGGAGGCGCTCCGCTGGCGAGATCAGCAGCTTTTCGATCAACTCGTCCATCAGCTTGCCAATCGCTTCGCGGTCGTGCTCACTGAAGTGATTCATTCCGGCCATTTTGTCATGCAGGAAGGCCGCGCGACGTTCCTTCAGGCTACCCCGCAAGATATCAAGAACGCCAATCAACTCTACGCTGGCCTGCCAGGAAATGAACTTCCCCACGTGCTCTTCCACCAGCGCCTCGGCCTTTGGGACTTCATTTTGCCGCGCATTCCTGTTCTGTTGCACGATTTCGCTTAAATCGTCCATTGTGTACAGAAATGCGTTGTACAAGCCACCTACAGCCGGGTCGATATTGCGAGGAAGGCCCAGATCCATCAGGAAAAGTGAGCGGTTCCCACGCCCCGCCATGGCCCGCTCGATCAACGACTTGGTCAGAAGTGGTTCCTGAACTCCCACGGCGGAGACAATCACGTCCGGAAGCTTCAGCGCCGTATCCCAATCGCCCCATTCGAGGACCTTGCCGTTATATTGCCGCGCAAATTCTTCGGCTTTTTCGCGCGAACGATTCGCGACGTACAAATGGCCGATGTTGCGGTCGCGCAATTGCGAGACAACCTGCTCGCTGATGGTCCCAGCGCCGAGGACAAGTGCTGTGCGATCGTTCAGTTTGCCGAAGATGCGTTCGGCCAGCTTCATACCAGCCGATGCCACACCCATCGGCCGCGTTCCCAACTCAGTTTCCGCGCGAACACGCTTGCCAACTTCCAACGCCGCTTGGAACATCCGATTCAGCACTGGGCCGGTTACATGGCCCTCTTGTGCACGGAGATAGGCTTCCCTCACCTGGCCCAGGATTTCCGCTTCGCCGAGAAGCATGGACTCCAGGCCTGCGGCGACGCGAAACAGGTGACGCACGACGTCATGGTCGTAGTGGTGGTAGAGCGAAGGAATCAGCAGATCCGGGCGCACATGGTGAAACTTGCTCAGGTAGGTGGAAAGTGCGGCGGCGGATTCGCGGTTCGCATTGGAGTGCACGCCGTAAACCTCGCTGCGGTTGCAGGTGGAAAGAACCAGTGTCTCTTCCAGGATACCGTGGGAGCGAAGTTCCTCCGCCGCCTGAAGCGCCTGCTCCTGGGAGAAAGACACCTTCTCCCGCACCTCGACGGGTGCAGTCCGGAAATTCAGGCCGACGAGTACGATTTCCATGCCGCGAGTCGCCCGCTCCTAAAAATACCGGTGGTACTGCGAAAAGTAGAGGTTGACCACCGCGAAATTCACAACTACGAGGACAAAATTAAATACACAAAGTTTGGAGGCACGCGCGCCGCGCCAAGCAGCTGTCTTCGCCAAACGGAAATAAACGACGTAGAGAACAAGCACGAAGAGCGTGAAGACGTATTTCGGGTCGAAATAGGAATAGTGCTCTGCGACTTGCCGGTCCACGGCGAGAAAACCGAGTGACGTGCCGACGACAATCGTGACCAGGCCGACAAGCACGCTCGTCTGGCTCATACGCTCGAGCAAGTCCAGCGGCGGCAAGCGCCACACAGCATCGCTCAATTTTCGGTGACGAAGGAGCCGTTCCTCGCCCAGGTACATTAGGCTGAGCACGCAGGAAAGCGCAAAAGCCGCATATGCCAAAATGCTGAGCGTCACATGCAAGGCGAAGACGACGCCATGCGTGGCGGTGGTCGTTTTGGCATGCTGGGGCATCAGGTAGGCGGCAAAGAAAAACGCCAAGATGACGGGCAGGACGAATCCCCCCACGGTCCGTTGCCGGTGATAGATCTCCAAGCAGAGGTAGGTGACCGCCAAAAGCCACCCAAACAGCGACATGGACCCTTGCAGGTCGTGGTACGGGACCGTATGAGTGCCCTTGGCGCGCATCAGCAGAGCCAGGTAATGTGCCACTAACCCAAGAAACATCGACATGGTAGCGAGACGCCCGGTCAGCTCCTTCCCGGAGTTCAGGAAACGGAGATACAGGCCCATGCTAGTGAGATAGGCCAGAACGGTGATGGCAATGAACGTGTGATTCATTCGGACGTGTCCACGCCGGTCTGGGAGGTAGCGGGAGCGCGCCCTTGCCCAGTTTGCGCGTGATTCGAGATACCTCGAGTATAGCGCACTCACTTCTTTCCCCGCAGCGCCACCGCTCGGCGGCGGCAAGAACTGTGCAGATTTGTTATTCTGGGTGTATACGAACATGACTCCACAGGCCCCTGCCATGACCCGCAAAGAGCTATTCCTGCGAGCGTGCCGCTGCGAACCTGTGTCCCGTTTGCCGGTCTGGATGATGCGTCAGGCAGGCCGGTACTTGCCGGAGTACAGGGAAATCAGAGCCAACCACTCCTTTTTGGAGGTTTGCAAGACGCCTGACCTGGCCGTCGAGGTGTCCCTGCAGCCCTTCCAGCGACTGGGTGTGGACGCGATCATCATTTTCTCGGACATCCTCATCCCTGCTGAGGCGATGGGCCTGCCACTTGAGTTGGATGACCGAGGCCCGAACATGCCAGAACCTGTCCGCACAGACGCCGGTGTGAAGAAACTCCACGTTTTTGATCCCGAGATTGAGACCGGCTTCTTGATGGAAGCCCTGAGACGCACGGTGAAGCAGGCCGGGCCGGATGTGCCGGTGCTTGGATTTGCGGCTTCTCCCTGGACCTTGGCGTGTTACATGGTCGAGGGGCGCACGAAAGAGGGCTTTGCCACGGTCAAGGACTTCCTATACCGTGAGCCAAAGGTCTTCCGTGAGCTCCTTCACCGCATTGCCCAAGCAACGATTCTCTACCTCAAAGGGCAGATCCGCGCAGGAGTGACGGCGGTACAGCTTTTCGATACCTGGTGCGGCGAATTGAATCTTTTGGACTACACCGAGTATGTGCTTCCTGCCGTTCAGCAGGTGATTTCCGGCTTGGGCGGTGCCGTACCGGTCATTTATTACACCAAGGCCTCGCACCACCTTCTGCCCGCTATTGTCAAATCGGGAGCCGATGTTCTCAGCGTGGACTGGCGCACGCCTCTCAGCGAAGTGCGGCAATTGGCCGGGCCGCGCGTCGCGATTCAAGGCAATCTCGACCCTGCGATTCTGCTGGGCCCACAAGACAAGATTCGCGATACGACGCTAGGTGTGATGGTCGAACTCTTCGGCCGGGGTCATATTCTGAACTTGGGACATGGGATTCTTCCGAACACGCCGGTGGAAAACGCGCAATTGTTCGTCCACACTTGCCAACGAGCTGTGATTCACGACGCCAGGCCGGCAGTGCCAGCGCGTCCTTGAATGTGACAGGAGGTAGTTGCTGTGTCGAATTTGAATCCGACCCTGCGCCAGATGCGCCAGGACCTTTCCGTCGGCGAAGAGTTTGTCGCGCGCTACAACCGTCCTGGCCCGCGTTACACCAGCTACCCCACCGCACCGGTCTGGACCGAAAGTTTTGGCGCCAAGGATTTCGAAGCGGCAATCGAAGATGCAGACCGAAAGGGCTCGCCCGTTTCGCTCTACATGCACCTTCCCTTCTGCGAAAGCCTGTGCCTGTTCTGTGCCTGCAACGTCATCATCCAGAAGGACAAGCGCGTCGCCCCGCCATATATCAGCACTTTGAAGAAAGAGATTGACCGCATGGCGCATGGCATCTCCCGCAAGCGCCAGGTCACGCAATTTCACTGGGGCGGTGGCACTCCCACGTATCTCTCACCCGAGCAAATCGAGGATCTGTTCACCTACACGCGCGAGCGCTTCACGTTCGCACCCGACGCCGAGATTGGCATCGAAATTGACCCGCGTGTAACCTCGCAGGCTCATCTCGAAACCGTTCGGAAGATGGGCTTCAACCGGTTGAGCATGGGCATTCAGGATTTCAAGGAGGACGTGCAAAAGGCAGTCCACCGTGTTCAACCGTACGAGATGACGCGCGACACCATCGCCAGCGCGCGCAAACTCGGATTCGACAGCATCAATGTTGACTTGATTTACGGCCTTCCCTACCAGACGGGGGAGAGCTTTGCCCACACCGTCGAGCAGATTGTCGGACTCTCGCCGGACCGGATCGCGATGTTCAGCTACGCGCACGTGCCCTGGCTAAAGAAGCAGCAAGGTTCGTTCGTCAAATTCCTTCCCGAAGGGATGAAGAAGTTCGACATTTTCCGGAGCGGATTGCTCAAATTCCTGGAAGCCGGATACCTCTATATTGGAATGGATCACTTCGCGAAAGAAAATGACGAGCTGGCCGTTTCGCAGCGCAATCGCACGTTGCACCGCAATTTTCAGGGCTACACGACGAAGGCCGGCGCCGACCTCTACGGCATGGGGATTACGGCGATCAGCGGCATTCAGGACACTTACGCGCAGAATTACCGCGACATCCCGAGTTGGGAGAAAGCAGTGAATGAGCGCGGCCTTGCCACCATGCGCGGCTATCGCCTTTCCCAGGACGACATTATTCGTCGCGAGGTTATCAGCCGGCTGCTTTGCCACACGGTCATTGTGAAAGACGAAATCTCCAAACAATTCGGGATCAACTTTGACCAGTATTTCGCGGCGGAACTGGAACACCTGAAGATGCCGCAGGAAGACGGCCTGGTCGTGATGAACGACAAAGAGATTCGTGCCGCCTGGCTGGGACGCATCTTCATCCGCAACCTGGCCATGGTTTTCGATCCCTATCTTGAAAAACAGCAGCTCGCTTCCCGGCCACTGTTTTCGAAGACGCTGTAGCCCGCGAGGACACTTCAAATGTCGAGCCAGGTCCAGGCACTGGTTGTGGGAGCGGGCATATCGGGGTTGACGACAGCCTTCGCCCTGCAAAAATCCGGAATCGAGACGCGGATCGTTGAGGCCGCTTCGCGCCCGGGCGGAGTCATTCAATCGGTTCAGCGGGACGGATACCTTTTAGAGTGCGGACCGCAGAGTTTTAGCGGAAATGCCAGTATTACTGCGATTTGCCGCGATCTGGAGATTCTGGGCCAGCGCGTCTTGGCCGATCCCAAAGCGCCTCGTTACATTTTGATCGATGGGAAATTGCAGAATGTGCCGATGGGGCCAAGTTTATTGGTCTCTTCTCTGGTGGGGGGCGGCACGCGCACCGCGATACTCCGAGATCTGTTGGGAAAGAGTCATGCTCCAGAGCCAGACGAATCAGTCGCGAATTTCATTCGCCGGAAGCTCTCCGCCACGCTTCTGGAGCGGCTGGTGGGGCCGTTCGTTTCCGGCATCTACGCAGGTGACCCGGAAAAGCTGAGCCTGCGCGCCGCGTTTCCGATCCTCCACGAAGCCGAGGTCGCTTCGGGAAGCATCCTTCGCGGAATGTTCCCGGTGATGAAGGCGCGAAAAGCAAAGCGAGGCAACGCCCCGCGAGAAAAACCCACCCTCCAGACATTCCGGACTGGCAACGAGGCCCTCATCCGTGCGCTGGCTGCGAAATTGGGCGAACGACTTTCACTCAATGCCGAGCTGACTTCGATTGAGCCACTCGACCCGGGGTGGGAACCAAAAGCACCACGGTTTCGCGTGACCATGCGGACTGCGCGAGGTGAGGAGCAACTCGAAACGGAACGGTTGATTCTCGCCGTCCCTACGAACGTGGCCGCAAAACTCCTCGGACGTCTCAATCCAGCGTTTGAAACCGCGCTTGCTCCCATCGAGTACGCGGGCGTCGCAGTTGTTTCCCTCGGCTATCGCAAAGAGGATGTGGGGCATTCGCTGGCTGGCTTCGGATTTCTCGTGCCCCGCAGCTCAGGGTTGGGGGATTTAGGCACCGTTTGGAACTCTTCACTGTTTCCTGGCCGAGCGCCTGATGGTCATGCCTTGCTCACAAGTTTTGTCGGAGGCGCCACGAATCCTGGGGCGCTTCAGAAATCACCCGACGCGCTGGCCTACCAGGTACATCGGGAGATCACCCCCATTCTGGGCATTCGCAAGGAACCGGTTCTTTCAAACGTGACCATCTGGCCGCGCGCGCTGCC
>DASPTY010000047.1:0-15148 GCA_035623175.1 Candidatus Limnocylindrales bacterium
TCGACGACAGGCTCAACGCACTTCTCGCAAAGGAGCGCGAGTTTGCCGAAAACTCTCCCATGCCGCCGCCCGAAATCGCCGATCAAGGCGTTTATTGCACCGGCGACGATTGCCACAAAATCCGCCCCAAATGGGAGCGCCCGATCGATGAGTTGCTTCCACCAAAGTCTTGCGTCGATCCCGTCTGGATCGTCAAAGGCTTCGGCAGCGGTGGCGCTTCTTCCGGAGGAATTGCTCCGATTCATTTTGGCGACGTTCCCGCGGCCGCGGAAAAAGCGACTGCGCCCAAGCCAGCGAAAAAGGCACAGGTACAGACCAAAGCCTACGTTACGAAGAAGTCCGCGAAGAAATGGAGCCGCTAATCATGGCGCCCATCACCTTCCTCGAAGCCATCCGCCAGGCCATGTTTGAAGAAATGGCGGCTGACCCCAGCGTCGTCCTGATTGGCGAAGACGTTGGCGTTTACGGCGGTGCGTTCAAGACCAGCGAAGGCCTGCTCGAAAAATTCGGCTGGGAGCGCGTCATTGACACGCCCATCAGCGAAAGCGCAATCATTGGCGCTGCCTGCGGCATGAGCTACCTCGGCCTGCGCCCCATCGCCGAAATGCAATTCATCGATTTCATTGTCTGCTGCTTCAACCAGCTCACGAATTTCGTCGCCAAGGGTCACTATCTCTGGAACGCGCCCGCGCCCATCGTCGTTCGCGGTCCCTCCGGGGCCGGCGTCCACGGCGGCCCGTTCCATTCGCTCAGTCCCGAAATGTATTTCCTCCACACTCCTGGCTTCAAAATCGTCTATCCCTCTACTCCTTACGATGCCAAGGGCCTGCTCAAGGCCAGCATCCGCGACAACAATCCCGTGCTCTTCTTCGAGCACAAATTCCTTTACCGCCGCATCAAGGAAGAAATTCCCCAGGGCGATTACACCGTTCCTCTCGGCAGAGCCATCGTCCGACGCGAAGGAAAGCACGTCACCATTCTTTCCTACGCCGCGATGATGCATGTCTCTCTCGAGGCCGCCGATGCCCTCGCCAAAGAAGGCATCGAAGCTGAGGTCATCGACCTCCGCACTCTCCTCCCCCTCGACGAAGAAACCATCCTCACCTCCGTCAAGAAAACCAACAAATGCCTGGTCGTCCACGAAGACACCAAGACCGGCGGGATCGCCGGCGAAATTTCCGCCATCCTCTTTGAGAAAGCCTTCCACGACCTGGATGGCCCGCTCGTCCGCGTCACCGCTCTCGATACGCCCGTGCCCTACGCGCCCACGCTCGAGGAAGCCTTCCTTCCAAACGCCCAAAAAGTGTTCGCCGCCGCCAAATCTTTGGCTAATTTCTAGCTTGTGCGGCAGTCACCTGTCGCTCTCATGCCGGGGCCAGACGGTTCTGTACTACGCCGGGAAATCCTGCGTTAGCGCGTCAGCCCCATCTCGTACGCCAAAACGATCTGGCTGACCACGTATCCGTAATGCGCGTCGGTGTCCTGTATGTCTGCATCCGTCTTCTGCAATTGTGCCTGGCTCAGCTCCACGATTGTCCCCAGCCCCAACCTGTATCGCGCCTCGGCCAACTCCAGCGCCAGCCCGGCTTGCTCGCGAAGCTGCTGCGTGACCGTCAGCCGCTCAAACGAGTTCTGCGTCCCCAGCCAGCTATTCCTTACGTCTCGGGCAACATTGTCCTGCAGGTCCTGCAGCTTCTTCTGCTGCACCTGCGTGGCGAGGTCTGCGCTTTTTGCCCGGGCGTTAAAAAGAAATCCATTAAACACCGGAATGTTGATGTTCACTCCGACCGATCCGTACCAACTCGTAATGTTGGGGTCACGCACTGGCGCCCCTCCGACGACACCCAACGCGCTCACCGTTGGCCACCACAAATCATGTTCCGCGCGGCCGAACTTTTCCGCTGCGGTCACTTGATTTCGCAGTGCTCTTGCATCGGGGCGCAAATCGAGCGCCTGCTGAATGAGGGGAGCCGCGTCTGGCGCCGGCGGCGTTAGCGGCACGGCCGGTTCTGCCGGCACAAAATCCTGACGGTCGGGATACCCCAGGACTGCCGATAGCGTCGAGAGCGAAGCATCGTAGTTATTCTGCGCATCCAGCATTAACAGCTTTGCCCGCGCCAGGTCCACTTTGGCAAAAGCGAGGTCGAGCTCCGACTTCAATTTTGCGTTCGTCAGGGCTTGCACTTGGTCAGCCAACAGCTGCCGCGCTTTTACAGTGTCTTGCGCCACTTGCAGCAACGCCTTTGTCTCCAGCGTCGAGTAAAACGTCTGGTCCACGGCCAACACGATCTGCTGCGCCGTCGCCACGGCATTTTGGTCTGCCGCTTTTTCCTGATACTGCGAACTCGAAACCAAATTCCACGTGCGGCCAAAATCCGTAATCAGTTGGCTGACTTCCACGCCGCCCGCCGCCCGGGACCAGATCCTACCGGTGGTCAGGTATCCCGCCGACACTCGCCCGCCGGGATCAGCGTCGGCCGCCGTCAGGTTCACGCTCATCTGAGGCATAAGCGAAGCGCGTACCTCGCGCACGAATTCTCGCGCCTCCAGTGCCTGCAACTTGCCCACCGTGATCTGCGGGTTATTGCGGAGTCCAATCGCCTCCGCTTCCTTGAGCGTCAACTGCCGCCCCGCAGTAGCCGACGCAATCTGCCCCCCTTGACTGCTGGAAGGAGTATGCGCACCGCTTGGCATTTGCTGGCCCACCGACGGTGCCGCTACTACACTCAGGAGTACGAGCCCTGCAAGCGCGCGCCTCACGACGCCACCTCCGCCGCCTGTTCTTTGCGATGTATAAGCAGGTACGCCGCGGGCACCAGATAGACGGTCACTACCACCGAGACCAGCAATCCGCCGATAATCGCTCTGGCCAGGGGCGCGTACGCCTCGCTCCCTGCTTCAATTCCCAACGCCATGGGGATCAGTCCCAACAGAGTCGCCAGCGAAGTCATCAACACTGGACGCAAGCGCAAGCGCGACGCAGTTGCCACTGCTTCCTTGATTCCTTTTCCTTCGTGGTGAAGGTGCCGCGCGAATTCCACGATCAGAATACTGTTGGACACCACGATTCCCACCATCATCACCACGCCCATCAGAGACATTACGTTTAGCGTGGTTCCGGTAGCCAGCAGGAATAACAAAACACCCGCCAGACCCGGTGGTACCGCCAGCAGAATAATGAACGGGTCCGTCCAGGATGAGAATTGCGCTACCAGCACCAGATACACCAGCACCACGGAAAGAATCAGGCCGACGGCGAAACTCCGGAACGAAGCGCGCATGCCCTGCACGGAGCCGCGCAATTTCACGCGAACTCCTTCGGGCAACTTCGTCTTTGCGATGATGTCATCGATCTGGTTGGTTACACTGCCCAGGTCTTCTTTCCTTGGTGCCACATACACATCCATGACCCGCGCCAATTGGTAATGGTCCACCTCCGTCGGAGCGGAGATGTGACGAATGGTCACCACGGAATCCAGAAACGTTGGTTGCTGAATCCTTGGTCCACGCAGAGGAATCTGCTTCAGATCGGTCATTGTCTGCACGGAGTTCTCGGGATACTGCACGGTCAGCAGGTAAGGATTGCCGCTCTTGGGATCGACCCAGTAATTCGGAGCAATCATTCCATTGGAAGTCAGCGCCGTAATCACGTTGTCCACTACTTCCTTCTGAGATAGTCCCAGTTGTGCCGCTTTCTCCCGGTCCACGTCCAATTCCAGCGCCGGATAATCCACGTCCTGGGGAATTAGCACGTCGCTCACGCCTCGAAGTTGCGTCGCCTTCGATGCAATCTCGGCGGCAATTGCGTGCGTGGCAACCATGTCGTTTCCGGCAACCTGAATGTCAATGGGAGCCGGCAAGCCAAGATTCAGCACCGCATCCACCAGGCCGCCGGACTGAAAATACATTGTCAGTTCCGGCATCTGTTTTTGAATTTCCGTCCGTACCCTTCTCATGTATTCATAGCTTCCAATTCTGTGGCCTTCCCTCAAGCTCGTTTGCACGAAACCTGTGTGCGGGGCGGAATTAGACGTGTAAATCACAGAAAAATCCGGAGCAATCCCGATGTTGGACACCACCATTTGAAGTTCTTCTTTTGGCACCACTTCCCGGATAATGCCTTCCACTTCCTTCACGTATGCCTCGGTCAACTCCACCCGAGTCCCGGAAGGGGCCTTTACGTTGATGACAAACTGACCGGAATCCGTCCGCGGAAAGAACGCCACACCTAGGAACGGATACAGCGAAAAAGAAAGCAGTGAGACTCCGACAAGCCCGATCAGCGTTGCCGCGGGTCTCAACAGCGCTTTGTTTAATGTCAGGTCGTACTTGTGAAGCATGTTCTCGAAGTAGTAGTCGAACTTCTTCGAGATCTTTCCGAAGCGTGCGCCGATCGAGCCTTCTCCGACTTCCTCATCCGCTTGCGCTTTTTTCACCAGCTTAGCGCAATACAGCGGCACAACCGTCATGGCCACAAAGTAGGAAGCAAAAAGGGACAGCACCACGGCCGCCGCCAGAGCCATAAAAAGAAATCGGCTGACACCGTAAAGGAAAACCACGGGAAAGAACACGATCGCCGTGGTGATCGTCGCGGCGAGCACAGCAAGAGCCACTTCTTTGCCGCCTTTCTCCGCCGCGATTTCGGGCGCTTCGCCCATCTCAATGTGCCGGAAGATGTTCTCCAGCACGATGACCGAGTTGTCGATCAATCGCGAAAACGCCAGGGCAAGCCCTCCCAAGACCATGGTGTTGACCGTTCCTCCTCCGGCATTGATGGCCAGAAACGCGGCCAGCGCCGAAAGTGGAATGGATAGAAACACCGCCGCAGTGGCGCGCATGCTGCCCAGGAACAAAAGAATCATCACCCCCGTCAGCACCAGCCCGATGGCTCCTTCATTCATCAGGTTTCCAATTGCCGTTTTCACGAAGACGGACTGGTCGAATACCACCCGCGTGATCAGCGTTTTCGGTACGTCCACCAGGTTCTTCAGCGCTTCGCGAATCCCATCCACCACGGCGATTGTGTTGGTGTCCCCGCCCTGCTTCAGAATGGGCAGATAAACCGAGGGCTGGCCGTCGACCCTCACGATATTTGTTTGGATCGCTTGCGCATCCACTGCCCTTCCGACATCGGCCACCATTACCGAAGATTGGCCGACGGTCTTCAGTGGCATGACGTTCATGGTGTTTGCGCTCGGCGCCTGCGCGTTCGAGTACAAGTTGTAGTCGTATGGGCCAATCTTCACGTCACCGGCAGGCAAAATCAGGTTGTTCTCATTCATCTGCCGGACCACGTCCATCGGGCTCAACTGGTGAGCTTCCAGCTTCAACGGATCGACGTACACCATGATCTGGCGGTATTTTCCGCCGAAGGGCTGCGGGACCGAGGCTCCCGGCACGTTGGCGATCTGGTTGCGCACGTTGTATTGCCCCAGATCATGCAGTTCGGTCTCGTCAAGTCCTTGCCCCTTCAGCGTCACGAGGCATACCGGCAAGCTCGACGCGTCAAACTTCAGTACCACGGGGGGAAGAGTTCCCTGAGGCAGCCTTCTCAACTGCGCCATGGCCAGATTAGCAACCGTGCTCACGTCCGAATCCGCGCTCGTTCCTGGCTGAAAATACACTTTCACGAGGCTGACCCCTGGCAAGGAGCGCGATTCGATGTGGTCCACCCCGCTGGCCAGCGTGAAGAATCGCTCAAACGGGTTGGTGATGCTCGCTTCGATCTGCTGTGGCGGCATCCCGGAATAAAACGTTGCCACCACGACCACTGGAATGTTGATGGGCGGAAACAAGTCTACCGGCATGCGCACCAGCGTGACTGTCCCAACGATGGCGATCATCAAGCAGCACACGACAATGAAGTAGGGATTGCGAATGGCAAATCCGGCCATCAGTTCACCCCTCCCTCATCCACGCTCGGCAACCTCACTTCTTTTGGTGCCACTTTCTCTCCGCTCCGGAACTGGCTCTGTTTGCCGATGATGACGCGGTCCCCTTCGTTCAATCCGGAAAGCACCTCCACGCGCGCGTTGCCTTGAAGCCCTAACCTCACCTTTCGTATTTCCACGATGTTCCGTGCACTAACTGCCAGTACTTGCGCTTCCCCCTGGCTCTGGGTCACCGCTTCCAGTGGCACCAACAGCGCATTACCTCTCTCCGCCAATTGCAGCACCGTTTGTGCGTACATGCCGGGGTAGAGCCGCCCGTCCTTGTTCTCAAAATCGATTTCCGTCTCCATGGTCCGCGTTTGTAAGTCCAAGGCGCTCGCAAAGCGCGAAACTTTCCCGACGCGATCATCGTTCAGCGCCTGCACATGCACTTTCACCGGGTCGCCCACGTGAACCTGGGCGGCCAGTGATTCTGGAATCGGCAGAACCAACCGTAGTTTCGCCTCTTGGGCAAGCCGCACCACTGGCATCGATTGCGTGCTTGACGCTGTTCCCGCCGCAATTAAGGCTCCGGTGTCCGCGTATCGCACCGTGATGACTCCGTCGAAAGGTGCACTTATCCGCGAATAGGCGGACAGAGCGGCGTATTGTTTCTGGTTCGCCTGTGCAACTTCCAGTGTGTGCTCGGCGGCGCTCAGCGTGGCCTTGGTGCTGGACACCTGCGCTTCCGACTCCAAATCCTTCGCCTGCGCGTCATCAACTTCCTGCTGCGCCACCAGACCCGACTTCTCCTGCGACGCCTGGTTCAGCCGCTCGTACATGGCGTGTGCCGCCACATGCGCCGACTTTGCCCTTTCCACATCGCCTTGTGCCCGGTGGATCTCCTCCTGCGCCCGCCGGACGGCTGCGTCCGCTCCCGCCAATTCTGCGGCAAGTTCGGGAATCTCCAGCACGGCCAGCATCTGGCCGGTCTTCACGTGGTCGCCCACATCCACATAGATCGTCCGAATATAACCGGCGACTTTCGCGTGAACATCCACTTCTTGGAATGGCTTGAACTCACCCGAAATGGTCAGTGAGTTCTCGATCTTCCCCCGTTGCACCCGCGCAACCGCAGCTACGGGCTCATCGTGCCCCGCCGCGTCATGTCCATCATCCGCTTCGGTCTTCGCGTGCCGGAAGACGCCCCAGATCAGTAGGGCCGCGAGAATCACCGAGCCCGCAATTACCAATTTTCTTTTGCCTGTCATTTTTTCCTCACTGCCGACGGGAATGCCTTGCTCTGCCTTCCCAAGTCCTTCTGGAAAAGCGTAGGGCGCCCAATAATTAAGTGTCTCCGGTCTCCGCCGGAGTTCACCTCTTACATGGCCTGGGTTTGGAGAAAGTTACTGCGTGGGAGGAGGACGGAACCAGACTCCCGCGAAAAACTCTGGACGTCCGGGGATCACATCTTGCTGAACCATTGCGCAGCAGGTTTCCCCCGCCACCTTCGCGAGTTCAGCTCCAATTGCGCCTACGTCTGCAACTGGCTGCCCTGTGGCCGTTGGCACAGGACTAAAATGCTGTAGTTCTGAAGATCCGACTGTGGCTCGATTCCGTGCCAATTTCTCGTAAGAAGGAGAATCCGCTGAGCGGCATAGCCCCACGAAGGGGTTGTAGAGCAAAACCGCAATCAGCAGAAGGCAAACTCCCGCTCCCCAGGCAGGCCGCAGGGTCCGTCGTTTCTGGTCACAAATCGGCATCAATTCTCTATTCAATTAGACATTAGTTGGATTCTGTTTCTTGGTCAAGAGGTTGCGTTCCCCGGTGTTTCCTAAGGGGAGGAGAAGGGGACCAGCGCCAGGGGTGCACTGGTCCCCGTGGTAGGACGTGGAGTGAAGATCAAGCGCGCTGAGTCTCGCAGCCCGGAATCACTTGCGAATGAAGGGGATATGAATTCTCCGTGACCTTTCCGGATGCGCTGGATTCGCTTTGTTCCTGCTCTGCTCGCACCACCAGGCCGCGGCCGTGGCGTACGTCCAGTCCGCGTACCCAAAAAATGATGTCCTCGGCAATGTTTGTCGCGTGATCCGCGATCCGCTCCAGGTGGCGTGTGGCCAACACGAACTGCATGCCGGGGCTCACCAGCGTCACGTCCTGGGTCATGTTCTGGAGTAGGTTCTCGAAAATCTGGTCGCGATAGCGATCCACAACGTCGTCGCTCTCCAGTACCTGTGCAGCCATCTCCGCGTTCCGGAAAATCAACGCTCCCAGACTCCGGCTCACCATGGACCTCACGGCCGCCGCCATCGGAGCCAACTCTTCCGGCATTTTTGCGTCGGGCATGTCTCGCAAAGTGATGACGCGTTCCGCCAGATTGACGGCAATGTCGCCGATCCGTTCCAGATCGTTGGTGATCTTCAGGGCTGCGACGATCAGCCGCATTTCGTCATCGCTGAAACTCCCGCGCCGCAGCAGCCGGATGGCGTGCTCGTCGATCATGATCTCCATCTCGTTAATGCGCGGCTCCAGGAGGAAAACCTCTCCGGGCAGCCCAGCCGTCCGTGGATTATCCAGACTTACGATTGCATCAAGGGCCCGGTTCATCGCGCTTTCGACGACTCGCGCCATCGACACCAGGTAGTTCACCAGCGCGTCGTACAGAACCGTTTCCGTCAATCCCGGAGCAGTGGTCATGCATGCCTCCGCGGCGCGCCATCCCTAAAATTGGGCCTACGCCCGCCACTTAGACTTTCATCTACGATTGTTACGGGACTTTCAACGAAGAATGAATATGCATCAACAGAAGAGACTATGAATTGGAAGAGGCACTTCCTCGCAGCGGCCGCCCTGGCCCGCTTCCGCTGAACGCTGCGCGCGTGGCGGCGCGCTCGGGATCGAATATAGGAACACCAAAATGGAATTTCGATCCTGCGCCGACCTCGCTCTCCACCCAAATCCGGCCGCCAAGGGCTTCTACAAGGTGCTTGGCAATGGAAAGACCCAATCCCGTTCCGCCCGCCTCACGCGAACGAGCGACATCCACGCGGTAGAACCGCTCGAAAATCCGCGGCTGGTCCGCCTGCGGGATGCCTATACCCGTGTCGGCAACGGTGAAAAGCACGGCGTCGTTTTGCGATTCAGCGCTCAACACAATCTTCCCACCTGGCGGTGTGTACTGGATGGCATTGTCCAAAAGGTTTTGCAGCACCTCTTGCAACCGGCGACTGTCCGCCGCAACATCAGGCAACTGGCTCGGCACCTGCACGGAAAGGCTGAGCCCTTTCTCCGTGGCGCGGCGCTGAGCGGTCTCGTAACAGGATTCAATCACCTGGGAAACACTGACGGGGCGGATCTCCAACTCGAGTTGCTCCGCGTCCATTTGGGAAAGCCGCAGCAGATCTTCCGTGAGCCTCGCCAGGCGGCGCGCATGTTCGAGGATGATGCCGAGAAAACGGCCGCGGTTTTGCGGGTCGTCAATCGCCCCCCCGAGCAGGGTCTCGGCGAAGCCTTGGATGGCCGTAAGGGGCGTCCGGAATTCGTGCGATACGTTGGCCACGAAGTCGCGCCGGACTCGTTCCAGTTTCCGCAATTCCGTGATGTCGTGAAGCACGATGACGGCGCCCGAAGTTTCTCCGGCCCTGACCGAAGCCACAGTCGCAGCAAAAAAGTGTTGCCGCAGCGTGCCGGTGGCGATTTCCGATTCCACGCGAGGTTCGCCCGCCAGAACCCGCCGCACCGCTTCAATCAATTCCGTCTGGCGAACAACCTCCAACAAGGAACTCCCGGCAACCGGTGGAACATCCAGCCCCAAAATCCCTGCGAAGCCCGGATTGGCAAACACGAGACGCTCTGCCCCATTCACCACCGCCACGCCTTCCACCATCGACCCGAGAATCGCGGAGGAGAGATTGCGTTCTTCCGTAAGCGAGCGAATGGTGCGGTCCAGCCGCGACGCCGTCTGGTTCAGCGACGTGCCCAAAGCTTCGAGTGTATCGCCCGTCCCGTCCGGCGACATGGGACGAAAGTCGCCTTCCGCAACTCTTCGTGAAAACTCCCGCAGGCGTTCGATGCGCTCGCTATACCTGCGCGACATCAGCATGGCCACGCCGCCAGCGATCAGAAAAATCAGCAGCGACCACAGCCAGAGCTTGCGCCGGAACTCCCAGAACTGCGCGCTGAATCCCTCCAACGGCAGCGCCAGCCGCAGCACCACCGGTGCGTTCCCCGGCAGGGTTTCGCGAACCGCGTAATACAGGAATTGCTGCCCGACCGAAACACTTTGGCGCGTGGCTCGTCCCTCGCCTCCCTGCAATGCTGCGCGAACCTCGGGACGTTCCAGATGGCTTTCCATTGTGGATGTTTCCGATTGTGAATCGGCCAGCACGCGGCCGTCGGCGGTAATAATGCTGATGCGCACGCCGCTTGCGGCATTCGCGGCCACCCAGGTATTCAGCGTGGCGATCTCTTCAGGCGTCTGCGGTGTGGGGCTGGTGAGCGGGAGAGGATGTAGGCGCATAACGCGCGCCAGCGCCTTTAGTTGCTGGAAGCCGTCGTTTTCATAACTGGTGCGCAGGGCGCGCTCGGCAAGGAAATCCACCGCGAGCAGCACGCTCAGTAAAAGCGCAAGGAAAGTCAGCGCCAGTTTCCAAAAGAGTTTACGCCGCACGGGTTTCAAATAAATACCCCGCACCACGCACCGTTTTCAAGTGGAGGGGGTTCTCCGGATCGGCCTCGATTTTCTCGCGCAGGCGGCGGACGTAAACGTCCACGCTGCGCGGGGTCACGAAGCGGTCCGTGCCCCACACCGCATCGAGGAGCTGATCGCGGGTGAAGACGCGGTTGGGACGCGAGGCCAGGTAATAGAGCAAGCGAAACTCCAGCGTGCTGAGTGGCACTGCTTTTCCCGCGTAACTCACACGATAGGATGCAGGATCGATAGCCAGCTTGCCCACTTCCAGCACGCGCGGCGTGTCGGCGGGGGGTTCGGCGCGGCGCAGCAGCGCCTTCACTCGCGCGATGAGCTCGCGCGGGCTGAACGGCTTGGTCACATAGTCGTCCGCGCCCATCTCAAGACCCACGACGCGGTCCGCCTCGTCCCCGCGCGCCGTCAGCATTAGAACAGGCAAGCGATTGAGCGAATCGTCCTTGCGAAGTTCGCGGCAGATGTCCAGCCCGGACATCTTCGGCAGCATCAGATCGAGCAGCAGCAGGTCCGGCGGCGATTTCTTCAGCGTGTTCAGGCCGGTAGGGCCGTCAAACGCCGCGGCGACCTGGAAACCTTCGTTGGCAAGGTTGTAACGGACCAGTTCGACAATGTCGCGGTCGTCCTCAATAATCAGGATGCGCTTCATACGCAGCTCTCGGCCTGGAGATCGCATCGGTAGAATCCTACCGTAGCGTGGCACTTTGCGATGGACGTGGTCAAGTTGCGGACCCTCAAGACTCATAGGGAATCGTCCGTATTGTGACAAGGGAGTGAACGCGCGTGGTGACGCGAGTGTGACAGGAATATGAATGGGTTGTAAAAGACGGCAAGGCCCGGAATATGAATGTGTTGTAACGGAAACTAGCTCCAGTGCGGCCTGTCCGGGAGTTCCATTGTGCTTTTGACGTGATGGTTTACTCTGGTGTCCGGAGCAACAAGCCTGTGCAATTTCGAGCGAATGCTCGGGTGGCTGGAGCCTGCCTTCTGGCGAGCGCGGCGCTGTTCTGCGTCTGCGCTGCCCGCTTGGCAACGGCTCAACGAAAAGACGAAGCAGGCATCGGCGCCGCCATCTGTCCCGTCGTCTATCCCTTGGACGAATCCTCATCCGAGCGTGGCTACCACTACGTGTTCTACGGGAACGCTTTCTTTATTGATAAAGAAGGCTACTTGCTCACCGCTGCGCACGTCCTGTCGGATTTTTGCGACGGTGGTCAACCACACATCCTCCTGCGCCGCCCGGAAGCCCCACCGCGCCTGCTGAAGATCGAAGTCATCGCCCTCGACGCGCTTCACGACATTGCCATTCTACGCGCCGTGCCCAATCCCTTTGAAGGGAAGTATGCTGTTGCGTTTCTGCCGCTAGGAACGAATAAGCCCTCAACAGGCACCACCGTGCTCGCGGCTGCCTTGCGTCCTTCGCGTCTAAAGGATCCGCACACCTTCGATGCGCCACGCGAAGAACGCTCTCCCGCTCAAGTGCTGAACTACACTTCGACAAAACTCGATAAGGGCCAACCCGAGTCCGAGCTGTTCTTGTTCGACCACGAAGTGCTGCGCGGCCAGAGCGGCTCGCCGGTAATCTCGCGCGAAACCGGGGAAGTGCTCGGCATCGTGGAAGGACAATGGCTGCGCGGCGTGCCCTTGGCACTGTCATCGGCTACTGGAAACCGCGCGTCGTCCGTGGGAGCCGCCATCCCCATCGTCTACGCGCTCCCGCTTCTCGAACAAAAGCACATTCCCTGGCACAAGACCCCTGCCTCAAGCGCAGCTTCGACCAACGCTCAGCAGCCGGAACGCTGATCTACTTTTGAGAAACCCGCAGAGCGCTACTTCACGCGCGTATATGTAAACGTCTCCGTCATGGACTTCCCGTGATCCTGGAAGGTCCACGTCTGGGCGATGTGATCCTTGTCGGTGATGGACACGCTCAGCCCGACCATGTGGCCTTCGTCGGGTGAACTCGCTCCGCCAAGCCGCACAAACGAGAAATCATATTTGCCCGTCGCGCCCGTGAGCGGCACAGTCTGCATGGTGGGCTGATTGCCCGCGGAACAGTAGTGCGTCACCACGATGCGGTCCCCTTCCAGCGAATACATCGTGATCATCTCGGATTCTTTCGCCGGCTGCATGTGCTCCATCACCACGCTGCCATTGGAAACAACCTTGTAGATGACCTTAGTGGGCTCGCCGCCGCTGCCGGCTTTGCCTTGCCACTCGCCGGCAAGGGATTTCAACTGGTCGAACGCGGGCGAGGTGCGCGCGGCCGGATGCTTTTCCTGGGCAGTCAGCACAGCGCCGAGAATCAGACAGAGAGAAAGGACGAACAAAGAGCGGTAACGATACATGGAAGCCTCCTGGGAATGAGCCAAACGTGAGGACAGGCGGAATCCTCTGAGTCCCGATAAAAGAGCGACAGAGATTCTGGCGCAAAGGCGCGCGGAAGTCGAGCAAAGAAAATTACCACCTGGTGTAGCGCTAGCTCTCAATGAGAATCCTCCAGTACCGGCGTGTCGTCCTTCCACTGAATCTGCTCTAAATTGGCGGGTGGCACCGGCTCCTGCACCGGAATGCGCAAAATGAGCTTGCCGTTGCGCGTGGCCACTTCCCCGCCGTTCGCCAACAGCACTTTGAGCCCAACCATCGCGGTATCCCCGGCGAGCGCGTCAATTTCGTAAGAATCGGGCAGCCCGGCCAGTGTCTTGTTCCAATACGTGTTGTGCAGCGGCTCGCGGTACTCGGCGGGAATGCCCCGCGCGCCGAGCAACGTGCCAAGAATCCCCGCGGCGTTTGCGGGATTACAGTCGGCGTCCTGGCCGCAACGCGTGGCGAGATTCATGGTCTTGTAGAAATCCCCGTTGCCGTAAAGCAGCCCGATGACCACATACCCGCCATTGAGCTTGGCGTCAATGTTGAACGGCTTTTTGTAGCCGTCGGGGCAGTGATCCACTTCGCCCCACCTCGTTTGCACGAGGTGCCAGGTCTTCAGCCAGTCGTTGGGATTCTCGTCGTGCCAGCGAATCACGTCGCGAATCAGTTGCGCGTAGAGACTCTGCGCTGGAATGGCCTTCAGGCCGTTCTCCACGACCGCGCGCACGTCTTTCGCGAAAAACGCCTGCGTGTACATCGCGGAGATGAACATGCCTCCATACACGCCGTCGCCGTAATTCATGATGTGCCCCATGCGGTCGCCGAAGCGGTTGGAAACCTGCGGCATCCCCGGCGCGATCATGCCGAAAATGTCCGACTCGATCTGGAAATCAATGTCGTCGGCGTGCAGGTTGTACCGCGGATTGCCCGAAAGCGGCGGCAGGATGCCTTTGCGGATGTTGGCGAGCCCGGCGTCGTTGGCGTGCCAGACCTGGCGGATTTTGGCGTCCCATTCGTGCGCCACGGTGACGGGCGTGACCTCGATGCCGTAGCGCCGCAGGCAGTAAAGGAACAGAAGATTGATGTAGATGTCGTCGTTGTCCGGCGCGCCGAAGCTGGGATGCTCTTTTTCGGAAGCTTCGATGAATCCTTTGTTGATGTGGATTTTCTGGTTGTCGGCTTCGTTGACGATGGGCTGGCCGTAATCAATCTTGTTGTCGGCGCGGGCGCGGTAGTCCTTCATGCGCGTGGGAGAAAGCGGCCAGTCGGTGATGTCGAAGCCGATGGGCGTGCCGAGATACTCGAATTCCCAGGGCTGGCCGAAGGTCACGCCAATCATCTTGCCCATCCACGCGCCCTGGACTTTGTCGAGATACGTGTCCCACTCCAGCTCGCGCATGGGCCGCGCAGCCGCCTTCTGCGCCGCCGGTGGCCGATTCGGATTCGCCTCCTGCGCGAGGAGGGGTGTGGCGAACAAGGCAAAGCTGACAAGGAAGAAGAACGTGCGAAGGAGTCGAGTCATGGGAGGCATTCTCCTGGAAAGCTGAGGCCGAGCGTGGACCTGTGGCTGTGGGATGAGTGTAGCGCGGGAAGGCGCCGGTGGGGAATTCGGGAGTAGAGGGAAGGGATTGGCGGAGCCGGTGTTTGCAAATGTGATGCTCTCCCCCCTCCCCTCCTCCCTGTTTTTCGGTACGGAGCGTGCAAGCGACAGAAAGGAAAGGAGATGGGCAAATGAGCGTACCGAACAGTACCGTAAAGTACGGGAAAGTGGACGGTCCGTGAATGGTTATATAAGGGAGAAAAGTGCACATGTTTCCGTGCGTCCGGCAAAGGGGCAGAGATGGCGCTGAGCAACGAAGCCAAGGGAGAAGGTGAAGGCGGGTGGCCGGCAGCATGTAGAGACACTGATCCTTTCTGCAGGCCTTGTGTGTACTATACAGTATTATTTATTAATTGTCAACAGAAAACTGAGGGGGCTTAGTTTTGTTCGAAAAGTTGTGGAAATCGTCGGGAAGGCAATTGATACGAAGAGGGTTGCAATGAGCAAAGAAGAGAAACAGACCCCACGCCTCCATTGCTATTTCACAGTTCGAACAGGAGACCTCGACCACTCGTGTCAAAAAGAGAAGCAGAACCACTCGACGAGGGGATTCCCTCAAGCGCGTCTTCTATTGGTCTCACCACGCTGCTCGCCGCCTCCTGA
>DASPTY010000048.1:0-7827 GCA_035623175.1 Candidatus Limnocylindrales bacterium
GCCGCGCCAGGCCAGCGGGAAAATAGGGGCCGAAATAGAGCGCGCCGTCGTTCTTCACTTTTCGCGTGAAATAGACGCGCGGATACTTTTCGGCCAGGGTGAGCTTGATGTACGGATAAGTCTTGTCGTCGCGGAGAACGACGTTGAATCTCGGCTGGTATTGCTTGATGAGGTTGTGCTCGAGCGCCAGCGCCTCGCGCTCGTTATCCACCACGATGGTTTCGAGGTCGGCGATCTCCCGTGCCAACGAGCCAGTCTTGGCATCCGTCCAGCGCGACTCCAGAAAGTAGGACCGCACGCGGTTGCGCAACGACCGCGCTTTTCCGACGTACACGACCGTGCCCCCGGCGTCCTTAAACAGATATACGCCTGGTTTTTCCGGCAGCAACGAGGCTTGTTCGCGGGGTTCCATGCAGATTGCGTAAGCCGGACCGCCGCCGCGGCGGACCGTCCACATCATCTTAAAGCCACTTCCTTCACAATGCACCTTTGGCCGCTTCGTATCGCTGCTCTCGGAATGCCCAAGCCTGCGGACTCGTATATACTTTTCGGGTGCCGTGCTCCGCGGCCCTAACCCGTAAGAAAAAAGGAGATTCCCCGTGAAATCAGTGAATTTTGTGCGGCAAGCTTCGACTGCTCTGCTGGCTGCAACTCTCTTGTGCCCTGCTATCCGCGCCGATGAGGGCATGTGGACTTTCGATAACCCTCCCACGAAATTGCTTCAGGAAAAATACAACTTCACGCCGACGCATCAGTGGCTGGACCATCTGCGGCTCTCCTGCGTCCGCCTGAATGACGGCGGCTCGGGCTCCTTTGTCAGCCCGCATGGTCTGCTACTGACGAATCACCACGTCGCCCGCGGCCAACTCCAGAAGAACTCCAGCGCGGAGCACGACTACGTCCGTGACGGTTTCTACGCCGCAACGCCGGAAGAAGAGATGAAGTCGCCGGACCTGGAGGTGAACGTTCTGGTATCGACCGAGAACGTTACGGACCGCGTCAACGCCGCGGTGAAGACCGCCAAGAGCACGGAAGAGGAATTTGCAAAGCGCAAAGCGGTGATCGCGGACATCGAACGGGAGAGCACCGAGAAAACGGGATTTCGTTCGGACGTTGTAACCCTGTATGCGGGCGGGGAATATTGGCTGTACCGCTATAAGAAGTACACCGATGTCCGGCTGGTTTTTGCCGTGGAACAACAGGCTGCCTTCTTCGGAGGCGATCCGGACAATTTCACCTACCCGCGCTACGACCTGGACATGGCGCTTTTCCGCGTGTATGAAAACGGCAAGCCCATAGACAGCAAGGACTATCTAAAGTGGAATCCGAAGGGCGCGGGCGACGGCGAGCTCGTGTTCGTCTCCGGACACCCCGGCAGCACGCAGCGCCTCTCCACCTACGCCGACCTGGTGAGTTTGCGAGACACCGATACGCCTTACATCATTCTGAACCTCAAGCGGCGTATTGCCGTGCTCAAGGAGTATTCCGCGCGCGGTCCGGAGCAGTCCCGCCAGGCCGCGAGCATGATCTTCGGCCTGGAAAACGCGCGAAAGGTATATGAGGGACGCCGGGACGGCCTGGCAGACAAGAACCTCATGGAGAAGAAACGCAGTGAAGACGAAGCGTTTCGCGCAAAGGTTATGGCCAATCCAGATTGGCAGGAGGCATATGGCGGGGCATGGACGATGGAGGAAGAAGCCATCCAGAAAATGAAGCCCCGAATCAAGCAACAATTTTTCCGCGCCTCGGATTCGCAGCTCGCTTCCCTCGCCGTTCAAATCGTCACCTACGTCGCGGAGATAAAGAAGCCGGACGGGGAGCGTCTGGCGGGCTTCCATGATTCACAACTGGATTCTCTCAAGCACCGCCTGTTTTCTCCTGCGCCGATTTATCCGGAAATGGAAATTGCACGAATGACCAGCGCACTGGAGGCCGCACAGAAGGAACTTGGCGCCGATGACGCATGGGTCAAAGCCTTCCTGGACGCCCGCGCGCCAAAGGATGCGGCCACCCAGCTTGTGAGCGGCACAAAATTGGCCGATTCAACGGTGCGGAAAACGCTCGTGGAAGGCGGGCAGGGCGCGGTTCAAGCCTCCACCGATCCAATGATCGTGATGGCTCGGCGCCTTGACCCCATCCGGCGCGAACAGATCAAATGGTTTGAGGACAACGTGCAGAGCGTGGAGGAACGGGCTGGCGAGTTGCTGGGCAAGGCGCGCTTTGCCGTTTATGGCAAAAGCACCTATCCCGATGCCACCTTCACGCTTCGGCTTTCCTACGGCCAGGTGCAGGGTTTCCCCATGAACGGCACGATTGCCCCGTACAAAACGACGTTCTACGGGCTCTACGACCGCGCCGCCAGCTTCGATTACAGAGTGCCGTTTGACCTGCCAAAGCGCTACGTCGAAGGCAAAGACAAGCTTGATCTCACTACGCCGTTCAACTTCGTCACTACGAACGACATCATCGGAGGAAACTCCGGGTCGCCCGTTGTAAATCGAAATGGCGAGGTCGTCGGGCTGATTTTCGATGGCAACATCGAATCGCTTGTGGCCGACTTTATCTACGACTCCTACCAGAACCGCGCAGTGGCCGTGCACACCGGCGCAATGACGGAAGCGCTACGGAAACTTTACGGCGCACAAAAACTCATGGATGAGCTGCTGGGGAAGTAAGCTCAGGGCAACTCGCCGCTCACAGGCCACAATCGGAGTGAGAAGGAGGTTCCGCTCTTGAAGCGAAGAGGCGTATTTGCAGCCATAGTTCTCCTGGCAGCGGCTGGCCTCTCCCTTGCGCCGCAACGCGCTTCGGCGCAAGAGCCTTCGCCTTCTCCTTCACCGAAACAGGATGCGCCGAAACAGAAACCCAACACGGATTCACCGATCCAATCGGCACCGGACCAGCCGAAGTGGGACCCATTGCGGGCGGAAAAAGACATCGAAGTCGGCAAATACTACATGAAGAAGGGCGATTACGACGCGGCCATAGACCGTTTCGAAGACGCGGTGGAGGCCAAGCCCGGCTACGCGATCCCCTTCCGTTTTCTTGGGGAATGTTACGAAAAAAAAGGGAAGAAAAAGCCCGCGGTGAAAGCTTACCAGCGCTACCTGGATCTTTATCCACACGCGGAAGACGGCGACAAAATCCGCAAGAAGATCGAAAAGCTGCACGAGGAGATCGACAAGGAAAAGAGCTGAGGGGGGTCAGCGCGCCAAGCGGTCGAGGAACTTCCGGGCTTCCGCGAACTGTGTGAAACGTTTTTCTTCGGCACGAAATTCCGGCGAGTGCGAGAGCAGCGTGCAGCCGGAGCGACGCGTCGGGTGCTTAACGTGCAGCATCTCGTGAAAGAGAACGTATTCCACGACAAATTGCGGAATGGCCGGCTGGTCCATCCGGCGATTCAGGACAATCTGGTGGGGGCCGGGATCAAAGGAACCGAACTGCCTACGCCAGTTGCGCGTGCTCCAGCCAATGTGCGGCCGCTGAAGCTCGCCGCCAAAATACTTCTCGTTGAGCTGGTCAAACATCCCCAAGAGATCGTAGTGTCGTCCCTGCGCAACTGTCGGCACGCGGCGGACGCGGTTGCTTCGCATCCGGTTGATACGGCCGCGCGTGCGTTCAGAGCGGGCATATTGCAAATAGGGTTGCACCGAAGGACGAGGCGGTTTTCGCCGATAAACGCGAGCGAGCAGCAACGCCGCCGCTCCTTCCAGGACTTCCGCTGGCGCGCGCCGCAATAAGTCCGAGAAGCGGACGAACACCGCGTCTTCGCGCCGCCGGATGGTCAGCGTCAGGCTGCTATAGGGGAAGAATTCCACATGGAAATGGGGCGGGCGGCCCTCGCAGCCGATGCGCGTGAACATGCGCTGCATCAGGGCTTCTCCGCCGGGAACGTGAGCCGCGTTGTGCTTCCGCGGCGTCAATTCTTCCGCCTCACGGGTGGAGGCGCCGCTTTCTTTTTGGCCTTCTCCGCGTCATTTAAGGCGTCCTGCGTGCCTTCGATGGCGTCCTCCAGATTGTCCTTGTAGATTTCGAGTTCCGGACCCTCGCTCTGATATTTTTGCAGAATCACGAGAAATTCCTTGGCTTTCGAGGACATGAGATCGATGCCCTGCCGGATATTCTCTTGCTTGGTCAGGGAAACCTGGATGAGATCCGCCGCATCATCCACACACCCAATATAAGAGTTCATGAGGTAGTTCAGCAGTTCGCTGTGCTTATTGGGTGAAGGGTGCTCGAGCTCGTACTGGAATTTCTTCAGACGGTCCTCAGCAAAACTGAGGAAGAGCTTCACGCGTTCATTGGGAGTTTCCGCATCGCGGATTTGGTCCGCTTCGATGTCGGACAGGTAGTCCTTGTCCGGCCGTTGCGCGTGCGCCGGGGCCGCAAGAATCGTTCCAGCGCACAGCACGATTGCGCCCAAGTAGATCTTCAGGATTTTTCGCCGGTTCATTGTTTCTCCTCCGGCACCGACGGAACTTTCTGCGGATCTTTCGTCCGCCGGGGGAACAACAACCGAATCAGCTCGTCATCCATGTCCAAGAGGTCTTTCCGGACGATGCCGAGGGGAGGCCGCATGTCCGGCGCCACGACGAGCAGTGTATCTTCGACCTCGCGGATTCCCCGGCGCAACTGCAACTCGAGATGCCGATAACCGCCCGGATGGCGATCCGCATCGGGTTCCTGCTGCTTAAGAAGGTCAAGAGCGGCGCGCACGTTGTCCCGGTATTTCTCAAAAATGAACCCTACGGCCACGAAGTCACTGAGACTCCCGGCCTTGCCCGCTGCTTCGAACTGTGCTTCGCTGAGCTTTTCGAGCGCTTTGACCTTAGCTTCAGCGTGGGCCTCCTTGTCAAAGCGGTCCTGCAACTCTCTCAGGCGATCCGCGCCCGATGCAAACCCACAGACCACGCATGACAAGGCGCAAGCTGCAATCCAGAACCTTGAACCAAACACCCTGGGACTACTTCTTTTTCTCCACCGATTTTTCCAATACATGGATGCGCTGCTTCGCCTGCCACACCTGATCGGCATTCTTGTTTTCATCTAGCTCGAGGAATTTCCGATAGGCGTCGAGAGCGGCTTGGACCTGATTGAGTTTATCGTAACAAAGCGCGCGAATAAACCACGGCCCCGCTCCCGGCGTTTCCGCCTTCGCGATGACATCCAGCACGGAAAGTGTCGCGGGACAATTCCCGGCAAGGTAGTAGGTGGAACTCAGATCCTTCCAATACACTAGATTATTGCGATCGATCTGCAACGCCAGTTTCAATTCCCTTTCAGCGTTTGGGAAGTCCCCGAGCTGGCGATAAAGGTGCCCCAGGCCAGCGTGCAGATGCGCTTCGTTGGGAGCCAAGGCGAGCGCCTGCTTCAATGTGGCAATGGCAGCATCCGGTTTTTTCTGCGCGATCTCGATGTCAGCTTTCAGCTTCAAATCATCCGCAGTCGGCGCGTGGCCTGCGGTGATCTTGTCAAGTTCAGCGAGCGCTTCATCGTTCTTCCCCTGTTCAACGAGCATTTGGAGCATCCGTGAGCGAGCAGCCGCGTCTTGTGGTTGAACCACGAGATAGTCACGGTAGGCATCCGCGGCTTCCGGTTTTTTTTGCGCATCGAGGCTCAACGCCAAGCCGTGCAAAGCTTCTACCGTTTTGGGCTCAATGCTGAGTGCCGCGCGGAACTTCCCTTCCGCTTCTGCGGGGCGCCTGGAATTGAGATAGACGCGGCCGAGCTGCTTCAGCGAATCGGCATCCTTCGGATCGAGGCGCGATGCGCCCTCAAACGATTCCGCCGCTCCCTTCAAATCTCCTGATCGCTCCTGTGCCACGCCTAACAAATACCGAGGACGGCTCTGTGATGGTAGCAGCTCGACGGCATTCTTCAGTGGCGCAACCGCTGCGGCCGGATCTTTTTCCAGGAGAAGGATGCCCAAGTTCAACTGGGCTTCGGCCATCTTCGGATCGAGCGCGACGCACTTTTCGTACTCGGCGCGGGCATCGTCCGGGCGCTTCAGCGCCGTGTACGCATAGGCAAGCTGGAAATGGGCGTAGGCGACGTCCGGCTTCTCCGCGAGGAATTTCTGCAACGGAGGGATAGCCGAGGCAAAGTCATTTTTGTCTAGCGCGGCTTGCGCTTCATCAAGCAAATCATTCAGGGGATTGCGCAGCTTCTGTGTTCTTCCTTGCTGTTGATTCGCTGCCGAACCCTGTGAAGACTGCCCTTGCACGGCGGCAGCCGAAAGAAGAATTGCGGTAGCGAGCAAAGCAACCCGTGTGCGCATCATTTTTCGCCAGCGGGCCGCGTCTTTCCGGCGCCATTTGTTGGACGCTTCCCCTGGCCATTGCCGTTGCCGAGGAGCCGCGCGAGGAAACGTCCCGTATAGGATTGTGCATTGCGCGCCACCTGCTCGGGCGTGCCGGTGGCGACAACTTTTCCACCCTGCTCGCCGCCCTCAGGGCCGAGGTCAATCACCCAGTCCGCGGACTTGATGACATCCAGATTGTGTTCGATTACAAGGAGCGAAGCGCCAGAATCGAGGAGCTTGCGGAAGGCCGCCAAGAGTTTGGCAATGTCGTCGAAATGCAGGCCGGTAGTCGGCTCATCCAGGATATAGAGGATGCCCTGATTCTCGGTGCGCGTCAGGTGGGCCGCGAGCTTCAGGCGTTGCGCCTCGCCGCCAGAAAGAGTAGTGGCGGATTGCCCGAGCCGCAGATAGCCCAACCCAATTTCATTCAGGACTCTAAGCTTGGAAGTGACTTTGGGCATGTTCACGAAGAAGGCAAGTGCTTCGCGCACAGTCATCTGCAACACATCGTGCACGTTCTTGCCGTGGTAGCGGACTTCGAGGACGCTGTTCTTAAAGCGCTGCCCGCGGCACTCCTCGCAGATCAGTTCGACGTCGGCAAGGAACTGCATCTCGACGGTGACCGTGCCGTCTCCCTGGCAGGTTTCGCAGCGGCCACCCGGCACATTGAAGGAGAAATGCCCGGCCGTGTATCCGCGACGCTTGGCATCCGGCGTGTCGGCAAACACTTCGCGGATGGCATCGAAGGCTTTGAGGTAGGTGGCGGGATTCGAGCGCGGCGTCCGTCCGATAGGGGACTGATCGACGATCACAACGTCCTGGACATTGTCTTCGCCTTCCAGGCGCTCGCAGAATTCCTTGACGCTCGCGCCATTGCGTTTGGCGGCCAGCGCGCGGAACAACACGTTGTGCACCAGCGTGGATTTGCCCGAGCCGCTGACGCCGGTAACCACGGTCAACATTCCGAGAGGCAGCATCAGATCCAGGTTTTGCAAGTTATGCAACGTGGCGCCGTAAAGCCGCAGGAATCTGCCGGAAGGCTTGTGACGCGCCACCGGAACGGGAATCTTCATCTCACCGCAAAGGTAACGGCCTGTGATGGACTTCGGGTCTTTGAGAATTTCCTCGTAGGTGCCGGAGAAAAGGAGCTTGCCACCGAGTTCGCCCGCGCCGGGACCCAGATCAAGCACGCGGTCGGCCGACTGGATGGTATCGGGATCGTGTTCAACCACGAGGACGGTATTACCGAGGTCGCGGAGCGATTTCAGGATGTCGATTAGCCGCTGCGTGTCGCGCGGATGGAGGCCAATGGAGGGTTCATCGAGCACATAGAGGGCGCCGACGAGATGCGAGCCCAGAGAGGTGGCCAACTGGATGCGTTGCGACTCGCCGCCCGAGAGGGTGGAAGTGAGGCGGTCGAGGGTCAGGTAGTCGAGGCCGACTTCGTCGAGGAATTGCAGGCGGGTGCGAATTTCTTCCAGGATTTTGTCCGCCACCTTGGCTTGAGTCTCGCGAAGACGAAGCTC
>DASPTY010000049.1:0-3516 GCA_035623175.1 Candidatus Limnocylindrales bacterium
AGTCAATCACTGGAAAGTCGTGGCTACCTGCGGGCAATGCCACAAGGAAATTGCCAGGCAGTTCAATGAGAGCGTGCACGGCGTGGCAGTCCAAGCGGGCGTGCGCGATGCTCCCGTTTGCACCTACTGCCATGGCGAGCACCTGATTGTGGATCCGAGCAGCCCAACATCGCCCTTGAGCGCCGCGCACGTGTCGGCGGATACCTGCGGGCGCTGCCACGGCGATGCGCGCTTTGCTCAACGTTACGACATGCCGGCGGATCGCGTGCCGTCCTACGCGGACAGCTATCACGGGCTGGCCCTGAAAGGTGGGAAACTCACCGCGGCGAATTGCGCATCATGCCACGGTGTACACGATATCCGCAGATCCAATGATCCGCGCTCAACGGTAAACGCTGCAAACCTGCCGAAAACCTGCGGACAATGCCACAAGGGAGTTGTTGAAGCCAAATACACGATCGGGCCCATCCACGTACAGACAAATGCCGGGCCGAATCACCCTGTGGTGCAGTGGATTCGCTGGACGTACTGGGTGCTGATCCCGGTCACCCTCGGCTTCATGTTCCTGCACAACTTGATGGACCTGCTGAGCAAATTGATCCGGCGGCGGCCCCGGCAGGAAAGCGGCGAAGTCGTGCTGCGCATGAATCTGTGGTTCCGCGTGGCGCACTGGGGAATTATGGCGAGCTTCCCAACGCTGGTAGTAACAGGGTTCGCGCTCAAGTACCCGGAAAGCTGGTGGTCCAAGCCGTTATTGTTGTGGGAAGCGAACGTGGGTGTTCGCGGGGGCCTTCACCGCACGGCGGCGGTCGTCATGATTGCGGCGACGCTCTACCATTTCGTGCATCTGGCGATGAAGAAGCGGGATCGCAGCTTCGTCTGGGCCATGATTCCCACGATGAAAGATGCGTACGACATGATCGACGTTTTCCGCTACAACCTGGGCCTGACGAAGCAGGAGCCCAAATTCGCGAAGTTCAACTACGCCGAGAAGATGGAGTATTGGGCGTTCATGTGGGGCACGGTGGTCATGGGCCTCTCGGGTTTCCTGCTCTGGTTCAACAACTTCACGCTGCGGCACTTTCCGAAGTGGGTGACCGACGCGGCCACAGCGGTGCACTGGTACGAAGCGCTGCTGGCCACTTTCTCGATACTTCTCTGGCACTTCTACCTGGTGATCTTCGATCCGATGGTGTACCCGATGGATACCGCGTGGCTCGACGGAAAGATGTCCGCGGATCATCTTCGTCACACGCGGCCTGCGTATTATCGCGAACTCGCACGAGCGGGACTGCTGGAAGGCCCGGATGAATCGGCCGATTCGGACGATTCCACTGTGCCCGCCGCGGGCAACGATTGATTCCCCGATGTGACCGCCGAACTTGCGCGGGAAGCGCAACTATAAAAAGCTGAGGACGTGCGATCCGAGCAGCAACTCCTTGAGGCGAATTCGCAAGCACAGATCGAGCATAGGCTTCACGAGGGCCGAATCGGTTGGGTGGGGCCGTTGCTGGTGCTTACCGGCCGCAGTGTGTTCATGATTTTCGCGCAGGGCATCGTCGCGGGCATCTATCTGCTTCGCGGCCATCCGTCGCCGTGGAACGCTGCAGCCCCGTGGTGGACCGTATACGGAACGCTAGTGGACCTCGGCTGCTTAGCCTTGATGGCGAAATTCACCCGCCCAGAGGGAATACGCCTGCGCGATCTCATCGGTCAAGTCCGTCTGCGTTGGGGATACGACCTGATCCTCGGGGTCGCCTGCTTCGTTGTTTTTGTGTTGGCCTTCTCATTCCCAGGATTTCTGGCGAGCAAGCTTGTATTCGGCACCACGCAACCCGCACTCTATCCCGGCTTGCTGGCAGAGCGGAGACTGCCTTTCTGGGCGGTGATCTATAGCTTCGGCATCTGGTTGCCCATCTGGTCGCCCACCGAGGAGATGACCTACAACGGGTATGTGCTGCCACGAATTCAGGCTTTGACAAGCAGCAAGACCGTTTCCGTGATGCTGGTGGGTTTCTGGTGGGCGCTGCAGCACTGTTTCATCCCGTTCATCCTAGATTGGAAGTATGTTGTGTGGCGGTTTTTGTTTTTTCTCCCCGGTGTGCTGATCGGCAGCCTGATCTACTTGCGGATTCGCCGCCTCGCGCCGCTCATTCTGGCTCACTGGCCTATGGATCTAATGGCCGTGATGTACACGCTGAAGTTTTGAGCTGCGCATGGTCCCCAGCCAATGATGGCAGAGCAAGAGCGCGTACTTTGAAGGCGGCGTTTCGAAGGGAGAATGTTGAAACATCCTTGACGATTTTTCGTGGGGCTGCCATCGGTCCTTGAGAACTCGTTTCGCCAGATATGGTAGTGTCTGAAAGGAGATCGTCCAGCGTCATGTCCATCCGCACAATTATTGAACCCTTTCGAATCAAGAGCGTCGAGCCGATTCGCGGAACCACGCGCATAGAACGCCAAAAGTTGATTGAAGACGCCGGCTACAACCTTTTCCTCGTGAATTCCGAAGCGATTCTCATCGATTTGCTTACGGATTCCGGAACCGCGGCGATGTCCACGGAGCAGTGGGCGGCGATGATGCGCGGCGACGAATCCTACGCCGGCTCGCCGAGCTTTACCCGGTTTCGGAATTCCGTGCAGGCAATCTTCGGGTTCCGCCACGTGATTCCCACACACCAGGGCCGCGCGGCGGAACGCATCCTGTTCAATGTGATGTGCAAGAAGGACGCCATCGTTCCCAACAACACGCACTTCGACACGACGCGTGCCAACTGCGAATTCATGGGCGCTCACGCGGTGGACCTGCCGATTCCCGAAGCCAAAGAGCCGGCCCATCTCCATCCGTTCAAGGGAAACATGGACACCGCGCGGCTGACGGAACTGATCGAGCGCGAAGGCGCGAAGAAAATTCCTTTGGTTATGCTGACAGTAACAAACAATTCGGGAGGCGGCCAGCCAGTCTCAATGGCCAACATCCGCGAAGTGAAAGGAATCTGCAAGAAGCATGGCATCCCGTTGTACATCGATGCCTGCCGCTTTGCGGAGAACGCCTACTTCATCAAATTGCGCGAAGCGGGTTACGCCGACAAGACGCCACGAGAAATTGCGTGCGAGATGTTCTCGTATGCCGACGGGTGCACGATGTCGGCCAAGAAGGACGGGCTCGTCAACATTGGTGGCTTCCTCTGCACCAACGACGATATCCTCGCCCAACAGGAGAAGGATCTTCTCATTCTTACGGAAGGATTCCCGACCTACGGTGGATTGGCGGGCCGCGACCTCGACGCGATTGCGGTGGGATTGAACGAGGCGCTCGAGGAGGAATATCTCAAATACCGAATCGCCTCGACAGCGTTCCTAGGAAATCACATTGCGAGCGAAGGCGTGCCCATCGTGCAGCCGCCTGGTGGCCATGCGATCTACCTTGATGCGCGCGCGTTCCTGCCCCACATTCCGGTCTCGCAATTTCCTGGAGTTGCGCTGGCCGTGGAACTGTATCTTGAGGGCGGCATC
>DASPTY010000050.1:0-13262 GCA_035623175.1 Candidatus Limnocylindrales bacterium
AGGCCGCCGCATAGGTGGTCTCGCCGGTGGTGATGGTTCGCACAGATTCGCCAGCACCGGCTTCATTTGCCGCAATCTTGGCTTTCATTAAACTGGGAATGGCAATGGCGGCAATGATCAAAATGATGGCCACGACAATGAGCAATTCGATCAGGGAAAAGCCGTTCTCGAGTCTGCGTGGCTGCTCGGGTGGCGCGGTCACGAAAACTTCGACGGAGTCCATGTCTTCTCCTCGTTGAGGACCTTCGATTCAAATTACAATGGTCTGAGCATGCGACAGATCACTTAAAATATGAGCATGTTTCGGGCCAAACGCAGCTGAGGCTTGAGCACTGGTGGTGCCGCACAAAAAATTAGGGGGAGCCCTTCGGCTCCCCCGGGAACGGTTGCAATTGCCTTTTTCTTACTGCAGGGGCGAGGAGTTCACAGTCGGCGCGGCGCTTCCGTTCAAGTTGTAACGGATCACACCGGACTGGTCAGAGTAGAAGGAACGATTACCCGTGGAACCGACGCCCTGGGGCACTGCCGTGACGGTGTAAACGTTGTTGACGTTCGAGTTCACTTGCGCACCGGCGGCTGTGAAGGTGTAGCCGGACTTTTGATAAGGGGCAACGCTCAAGCTCTGGTCGATTAAGCAAGCAGCGGCAAGCGTAGCAACCGCCGGTGGAGCACAGGTCGCTGCTTGCCCTCCGAGCGCATCGAGAGTTGCAGCGTATCCCGTGTCAGGGAATTGGGCGGCATACGTCACCATCGCAGTGTTTATGGTGCGAACTGAACCGACGGCGGAAGACTCATTCGCCGCCATACGGGAGCGCATGAGGTTCGGGATAGCGATAGCCGCGATGATCAAAATGATCGCCACGACGATCAGCAACTCGATAAGAGAGAAACCCTTCTGCTTCTTCATGAGATCTCCTTGAGAAAGTGTAACGTGCCAGGGCACGCGGTCAATATGAGCAATGGCGATGCCAATGCCAGGAGTAGGAATATGAAGGCACCAGAGGATATACAAGTCATAGATTTCACCCGTGTTATTGATTTCTATGAATCGGAGATGGTACCAGTGATCTCGGTCGGCTTGGTTCGGTTGCCCTGGACTGACACTTATTGTCATGCCTATTCGCCACTTACTGTCACCCGCCACCGCC
Organism: Candidatus Limnocylindrales bacterium; assembly: GCA_035623175.1. Lineage (GTDB taxonomy): Bacteria > Acidobacteriota > Terriglobia > Acidiferrales > UBA7541 > Acidiferrum. The sequence goes on from DASPTY010000050.1 coordinate 1,149, forward strand.
GTAGTTGGGCCTCAATTTTCGACTGGGTATGCGCTGGGGCTCGCTCCCGAATCCAACAGACTCAACCAACGGGCCCTCTACAAGTTGTGTTTCTTCGCGAAATGGCGGAATGAGCGATAGCTAATCTTTAGCAGGTCCGCGGCCTGTGTCCGTACGCCTCCGGCCTTTTCCAGTGCCGCCTGCAAGTATCGCTTCTCCGTCTCAGACATTATCCGTTCCAGATCGACGCCCTCGGCCGGAATTACCGGGCCATTGCCCTGTCCCAACTGAAGCGCTGCCAGACCGGGAATGCCCGCCACCCGGTCAGGCAACACACCAACGGAGATTTCCGGACCGCTCTCGAGGGCAACGGCCCGCTCGATGGTGTTTTCCAGTTCGCGCACATTTCCCGGCCAATCGTAGGACTCCAGCCGGCGCATCGCCTCCGGAGAGATGCCCTCGATCTTCTTCTCCATCGATTTACGGAAGCGCTCCAAGAAATGACGGGCAAGCAAGGGAATGTCTTCGCGGCGGTCCCGCAATGAGGGAACGTGCAGAGGGATGACGCTCAGGCGATAAAAAAGATCCTCCCTGAACTCGCCCCCCGCAATGGCTTTTTCCAGGTCCTTATTGGTCGCGGCAATCACGCGAACGTCGACGTCAATCTCTTCTGTGCTGCCGAGCGGCCGGACCTTGCCTTCCTGGAGTACGCGATAAAGCTTTACCTGCATGGCCAGGTTCATGTTGCCGATCTCGTCCATGAACAGGGTCCCACCATGCGCTGCCTGGAAGAGTCCACGGCGATTCTCATTCGCTCCCGTAAAGGCTCCCTTCACGTAGCCGAACAACTCAGACTCCAGGAGTGTCTCCGGGAATGCTCCACAGTTGATGGTGATAAAGGGAGCCTGTGCGCGCACGCTATTTTCGTGAATCGCGCGGGCCACGAGTTCCTTGCCCGTGCCGCTGTCGCCGGTAATCAACACGCGGCTGTTCTGCGGGGCGACTGTCTGGATGAGATCAAAGATCGCTCGCATCTTCGGGCTTTGCCCGATAATGTTGTCGAGCCCGGTGAGGCGACGGAGTTCCCGCCGCAGATATCCCGCTTCTTTCTTCCACTTCAGGTTCTCCGTAACTTCCCGGACCGCCACGCGCAATTGTTCAATCAGATCGTGGTCCTTGATGACATAGCGGTTGGCGCCTTCGTTTGCCGCGGCGATGGCCGTCTCCAGCGATGGAACTCCCGTAATCAGGACGAAGTAGCAGTCAGGTGCGACTTCCCGGGTAAAGCGGAGCAATTCCACGCCGGTCTCACCCGGCATACGCACGTCGGAAATCACGATGTCGAAGAGCGAAGCCTCCAGCTTGCGCTTAGCTGCGTCCACGTTGTTCGCTACTTCAACGCGATGCCCTTCCTTGCGAAAGGTGATCTCCAAAAGCTCGCAGATGGACTTCTCGTCATCCACAACGAGGATATGGGCCATCTCTCGGCTAGGATCTCTGGGAGCAACTTTAGTTGCCTGCATAATGGCTCATCCAATCCGCGGCAATTCGACCACGAACTCCGCACCCTTGTCTTTTTCGCTGATCACGCTGATCCGGCCGTCGTGCGCCTGCACGATCTGATACACGATCGCCAGCCCCAATCCGGTTCCACCTTCAAAACTCGACTGCAGCGGCTCGAAAATCTTCGAGCGCTGTTTCGGATCGAGTCCCACCCCCGTATCTCGAAACGAGATTCGCACCCAATCCGGCTGCTCCTCCATTCCCACGGTCAGTGTCCCGCCATTTGGCATGGCGCGTAGCGCGTTATCGCAGAGGTTCCAAAACACCTGCTTAATCTTGCTGGGATCCACGCGCGACTTTGCACCCCTCCCGTTAAATGCACGAACCAGGTGGTAGTTTTTGACCACTTCGGGCTTCCGCTCCATCAGCAGAAGCGTTTCTTCGAGGAGCGCGCGAATGTCCGCATCCTGAAATACATATGATTTTTCCCGGGAATAGTTGAGGAAGTCTGTAATGATGTGGTTCAGGCGCTCCGATTCCGTGCTGACGATGCTCACGAGATGTTTCTCGTCTTCCTCGAGAGGCACCAGCCGTCCCAGCTCCTTCACCGCGCCGGCGATGGCCGTGAGCGGCTGACGAATTTCGTGGGCGATGGCGGCCGAAAGCCGGCCCACAGCGGCCAAGCGTTCCTTCGTGGCCACTTCCTGCTCCAGCCGGCGGAGTTCCGTCAAATCCTGAAAGTTGAAAACGTAGCCGCTGCGGGCAGCATCGCGCGTGCGCAACGGTGATACAGAAACGCCGAGAAAGCGCCGCTGCCCACCAGCGGCGCGGATCTCAATTTCCCGACGCAGCGACAGCCGCTCGGGAATATCCGCCATATCGGCCAGCCAGAACTCCGGGCTGATCTCGCGGAGATTGTGGCCTCGCATTTCGCTGAAGGACCGCCCGAGAATCTCCTCCCCTGTGCGGTTTACAAGCACGACGCGGCCGTCCATGTCCGTGGTTACGAGGCCCCCGCGCATGGAGTGGATAATGTCTGCAGTGAAGTCCTGCAACTCCAGCAGCTCTTCCCTTTTCTGCTCCAATTCCGTGCTCTTTTTGCGCAGGGACGCCGCCAGGAGGCTTGCCAGATAGCCCACTGCTAGAAAGCCGAAGGAGGTACTTAGAAACCACGGCCGAATTGTTTCGAACGTTGGCGCAGCGACCGAGGTCCTGGGGATCTTCCCGCTGTAAACGAGAGCGGTCATAAACGCCAAGGACGAAAGGCAAAGCATGGCCGTCAGAAAGGTGATTTGGCGTGAAAACAAGATGCTCGCGACGATAATCACCAGAACATACAGCGAGGTGAAATTGCTGTCTTGCAGTCCTGTTGCGTAGACGATTCCCGTGGTCATAGCCACGTCGCAGGACACTTGGAGGGCACCGAGCCAGGAAGCGGCTGGGAGCAGCCGGACCAAAATGAGGTGAAGAATTCCAATGGTAATCCACAGAACGATGATGGGCAGAAAATAACGGGTCGTTCCCACAGAGGGTGAATACTGCGGCCAGACCACGCCCACGCCCAAGATCAAAGTGATCATGAGCAGGCGGACTTTCGTCAGCCACTCCAGCCATTCCCGCCGCGTTAGTGTTTGTTCCATGAATGAGAAGCCCAAACCGAGCTGGCTTGGGTCCCCTGATGTTTAATCTTAAACAGGATGGCGAAGATGCGGGTAGCAGCAGCAAAATGGGGGTTCGTAATAGTCAAGGGAAGGTGGGTGGTGACCTGCTGAAAAGTGTCCAGTGTCCAACAGCAGGACAGGCACGTCGCGTCCCTGCACTGAACGAAACCGAAGAGCGCTAGTAGATCCGCGACGGCAAGAGGTGGTCACTCTTTCAATGGGGCCTGGACAGAAAAGGGGGGCCAGGCAAACCGCGCCTGGCCTCCCTTTTGCAAGAACGACTCTGGTTAGTGCGCGCCGCTCAGCTTTCCGATGAGCGAGAACAGCGGCAGGTACATGGAGATGACCACGCCGCCGACCACCAACCCGAGGAAAACGATCATGATGGGTTCCAAGGCGGTCAGCAGGTCTTTCACCGCCGCGTCCACTTCTTCTTCGTAGAAGTCTGCAATCTTCTGCAACATGGCGTCCATCGCGCCGGTCTGTTCACCGACCGCGATCATCTGCGTCACCATACCGGGGAACACTTCCGATTCTTTCAGCGGCTCGGTGAGCGACTTACCTTCTTCGAGGGATTTGCGGACCTTGGTTAGCGCCTTTTCGATGACGGCGTTTCCGGAAGTCCTAGCCGTAATATCCAAACCTTCAAGGATGGGCACACCGCTTGAGATAAGAGTTCCCAGAGTACGGGTAAAGCGGGCCACGGCAATCTTCCGCATCAGGATGCCGAGGACAGGCAGTTTCAGGATGATCGTGTCGATCGCCATTCTGCCGCCGGGGGTTCCGTACCAAATCTTGATTCCGAAGATGACAGCACCGACGGCCACGAAGATGAGCAAGCCGAAGATGCTGCCCACAAAGTTGCTCAATGCGATGACGATTTTCGTTGGGAGAGGCAGGTCCACGCCCAAGCCCGCGAACAGGGTGCCGAAAATTGGCACGACCTTCCACAGAAGGAGCGTAATGACAGCCACGGCAATGGTCAAAACGCCGATCGGATAGACGAGAGCCGATTTCACGGCGCGCTGCAGCTTCACGTTCTTTTCGATGTAGGACGAGAGGCGTTGCAGAATGGTGTCGAGAATACCGCCCGTCTCGCCCGCTTCCACCATGTTGGTGTAAAGCGGATCGAAAACCTTGGGGTATTGCTTCATGGCCGAAGAGAGCGTGTTGCCGCCTTCAACCGAGCCGCGCGTACCCGTCAAGACCTTCTGAAAGGTCTTGTTCTCCTGCTGGCTCGCGAGAATCTCCAGGCACTGCACCAGCGGCAATCCGGCGTCAATCATCACCGAGAACTGCCGCGTGAAGATGGCGAGTTCCTTCGACTTCACGCCGCCGCCGAAGGTGGGCAGATTGAACTCCTTGCCCTTTTCGGACATGCGCGTGGGCGTGATTTGCTGGCGGCGCAGCAAGGTCTGCAGCTCCGTCTTGTTGCTCGCGCTCATCTCGCCCGTCACGGTCGAGCCCGCGCGATTCGTTCCTTTATATGTAAAGACCGGCATGATGTTCCTCCTCCGCCGTCAAATCTCGAGTCCGTTCTTCCCCTGAAAACCCATTCATCCTAAAAATCAATTCCGTGCTCCCACCGGCGACTTCCCGCCCGGTGCTTTGCCCATTGCCGGGGGCGTCGCGACGCCGCGATTAATCATGTCCTGCAGTTCGTCCGGGTTGGAGGAGCGGGAGAGTGCCATGTCCAGGGTGATGAGCTTGGCAAAATACGCATTGGCCAGACCCTGGTTGAACGTCTGCATACCCGTTTGGCCTGTTCCGGTTTGCATCGCGGAGTAGATCTGGTGAATCTTGTCCTCGCGGACCAGGTTACGGATGGCCGGCGTCGGCACGAGAACTTCCATGACCATGACGCGCCCACGGCCGTCTCCGCGTGGAAGCAGCGCCTGACACAGGATCCCTTCCAGCACCATAGAGAGCTGCGCGCGAATCTGAGGCTGCTGGTGGGCAGGAAAGACGTCGATAATACGGTTAATGGTGGACGAGGCCGAATTCGTGTGCAGGGTAGCGAAGGTCAAGTGGCCGGTTTCCGCGATGCGCAAAGCCGATTCGATGGTCTCGAGGTCGCGCATCTCTCCGATTAGCACGACGTCGGGATCTTCACGCAAGGCGGCGCGGAGCGAGTTCGCGAATGAGTGGGTGTCGGCATGGACTTCGCGCTGGTTCACCAGGCATTTCTTGTGATTATGTAGAAACTCGATCGGGTCCTCGATCGTGATCATGTGCTCTTCGCGCTCGGAGTTAATCTTGTCAAGCATGGCGGCCAGAGTGGTGGACTTGCCGGAACCGGTCGGGCCGGTCACCAGCACCAGACCGCGCGGCTTGTCGCACAAGCTCTTCACCACGGGAGGTAGGCCAAGGGCATCGAAGCCCTTGATTTCCCACGGAATGGTACGGAAAACAGCTCCCACCGCGCCGCGCTGATTGAAAATGTTCCCGCGAAAACGGGCAAGGTTCTTCAACCCGAACGAAAAGTCCAACTCCAGGTTTTCTTCGAAACGGTGCTTCTGCGCGTCGGTGAGCACGCTGTAAGCCAGCGACTTGGTATCGGCAGCCGTCAATGGCGGCATATCCAGCGGCCGCAGGCGTCCGTGGACCCGGACTCGGGGGGCGCTGTTGGTGGTGATGTGGAGGTCGCTGCCTCCCATCTCGATCATCTTTTTCAACAGTTCGCTCAGTGTTATGCCGGCCATATTTGCCTAATCTCCGTTCTATAAAACCGTCTCGCGAAGAACTTCTTCCAGTGTCGTCATTCCCGCCGCCGACTTGATGAGGCCGCTACGCCGGAGCGTAATCATACCCTGCTCGAGAGCCTTCTTCTTCAATTCCAACGCGGAGGCGCCCACGAGGATGAGCTCGCGCAGTTCGTCGTTGATCTCCATCACTTCGTACAGACCCGTGCGACCTTTGTACCCGCGCTTGCCGCAGGTCGAGCAGCCCTTGCCGTGATAAATCTTGGTGGACTTCACTTCCTCCGGCAAATAGCCGGCGTCGATTAGCGCTTGTTCCGGGATTTCCAGCTCTTCCTTGCAGTTGCTGCAAATGCGGCGCACCAGGCGCTGGGCGCAAATCAGGTTCACGGAAGTAGCGACAAGGAAAGGCTCAATACCCATGTTCATCAAGCGACTGATGGTGGAGGGCGCGTCGTTGGTGTGCAGAGTTGAGAGAACCAAGTGTCCAGTCAACGCGGCCTTCACGGCGATTTCCGCCGTTTCAAAGTCTCGAATCTCTCCCACCAAGATGATGTTGGGGTCCTGCCGGAGAAAGGCGCGTAGGGCGGCGGCAAAGTTCAACCCGATCTGGTCCTTCATTTGGACCTGGTTGATGCCCGCCAACTGAAATTCAACGGGGTCCTCTGCGGTCATGATGTTGGTGTCCACCTGGTTGAGGCGCGCGACGGACGAATACAGCGTGTTCGTTTTGCCAGAACCCGTCGGGCCCGTGACCAACACCATGCCGTATGGTCTCAAAATGTTGCGTTCGAATTTCTTCAACGATTCCGGCTCAAAGCCCAGTTTGGTCATGTCCAAACGCAGGTTTTCTTTGTCCAACAACCGGAGGACGATTTTCTCGCCGTACAAAGTGGGAACGGTCGAAACGCGGAAGTCCAATTCCTTCTTCTTGCCCTCGGCCTTGTACTTGATCATGATGCGGCCGTCTTGAGGCAGGCGCTTCTCGGCGATGTCCAGCTTGGCCATGATCTTCATGCGGCTGGTGATGGCGTCGCGCAATTTCAGGGGCGGATTCATGACCGTCTGCAGCACGCCGTCAACACGGAACCGTACGCGCATTTCGGTTTCGTACGGCTCAAGGTGAATATCGCTCGCTCCCCGCTTCACGGAGTCCGTCAGGATCAGGTTCACCAACTTGATGATGGGCGCTTCTTCGGCGGCCTTCTCGAGCGAAGCCGCATCCATCTCCTGCTCTTCCGCAGCCAACTCGAGTTCCTGGTCTTCATCAACCAGGTCCTTCATTAACGAACTCAATTCCTCGTGGCTCGAAGCCCCGCCGCCGTAGAACCGGGAGATGGCCTCGCCAATAGCAGATTCGGACGCGACGACGGGTTCCACATTGAAGCCGGTCATGAACTTGATATCGTCCATCGCGAAGACGTTTGTCGGATCGGTCATCGCGATGGTGAGCACCGAGCCAACGCGCGACAACGGGATAACTTGGTAACGCAGCGCGGTGTCCTGTGGGATTAGCTTGATGACATTGGGATCGATCTCGTAGTACTTGAGATTGATGGAAGGAACGCCGTACTGCCGGGAAAGCACACCCGTAATATCATCGTCCGTAATGAAGCCCATCTTCGTCAGGCAGCTTCCGAGCTTGCCACCGTTGGAGCGCTGAAATTCGAGCGCCTTATCCAACTGATCCTGAGTGATCAGGCTTTCTTTCAGTAAGATTTCGCCCAAACGGACCGACATCCAGAGTACTCCCTAAACACAATGCACCCACCGCTCAACATAGCAAAGGGGATGGGACAGCGTTGGCCGATTTTGAACCATCGTTGTGAATTCGCTAATACCTGTACGCGGGAACAGGGTCTCCTACCTGTGACCAGTACCCCAATCTTGACTTGCCAGAAAGCCGCCGCTATCTTGCGAAGAAGATGTCTGCCACTTGCATTCAGCCGAGGCGCCAGCGTATTCCCAGACGGGCTCCGCAGCTCTCGCCCCAACCTTTGCCGTCAGCGGCCACCCCGTTCGTTCCACAGCTGGGCACCTACTATGATGCCTTATTCCGTGCACACGGCTCGCAGCATTGGTGGCCTGGGCGTACCCGGTTCGAGGTCATCATCGGGGCCATCCTGACGCAAAATACCAGTTGGTCCAACGTGGAACGGGCCATCGCCGAGATGCGTCGCGCAAAAGTGCTCTCTGCGGCAGCCCTTGAACGCGTCCCGCTCGCCCGGCTGGGCAAATTGATTCGTTCGTCGGGGTATTTTCGTCAGAAGGCGCGCAAACTCAAGGAATTTGTGCGCTACCTTCGGGTCCATCATGGAGGCTCTCTCGACAGGATGTTTCAGACGACGACATCCGAACTGCGAGAACAGCTAATGAATGTCCACGGCATTGGTCCGGAAACAGCGGATTCCATTCTTCTCTATGCTGGCAAGCACCCAGTCTTCGTGGCCGACGCTTACACCCGACGAATTCTGGAGCGGCACAATCTCGCGAGTGGGAGAGAATCTTATGAGGAGATTCGCGCACTTGTTGAGCGCAACCTGCCGACCGAGCCAGCGCTCTTCAACGAGTTCCACGCCTTGATCGTCCATGTCGGAAAGCACTTCTGCCACAGACGCGAGCCAGATTGCCAGCACTGTGCTCTGCGGCCATTTCTCCCTGGACCGGCAGAGGCCATGTCATGAGTCCGGCCGTGCCCAAATCGCGAACCCGCCTGATCCTGGGCAGCGTTCTTCTAACGCTGCTCCTTGCCGCCGTCTTTACCATGGGCTCGCTCGACGTGCCGTTCGAGCCACGCTCCTGGCGCGAACTCATCGCGCTCTTCGCTGTCAACTGTTTCGTCACCGCCGCTCTGCTGGTGTTTGGACTAATCCTTATCCGAAACTTCGTTCGGCTGCGCATGGAGCGGAGCAAAGCGCAATTGGGCGTGCGCTTCAAGACAAAGATGGTTCTGGGTGCCATGGCCGTCTCCCTTGCTCCCGTCATCTTCATGTTTTTCGTCAGCTATTCTCTCCTCAATCGCACCCTGGGCCGGTGGTTCCCGCGGCCACTCGAGATTGCTTCCGAAGAGACGCAGAAGCTTCTCAACGACCTTGGCAAAGGGACGCTGCCGCGCTTGCACATGCTGGGCCATCAAGCGGCCACGCATGCAGACGACCCCCAGGAGCCGTTCGTGCAACAAGCGCTCCGCCTCGGACTGGACGCGGTGTGGCTCTACGATGCGAATGAGAAGTTGCTAAAGGGCGGTGTGGTCTGCGACGATCAGCCCGAAGACCGTTCCGTCGAGATTTGCAGTGTGACCGGCGCGGAGGGCTCTCTGCAACGCACCTTGCCCAGCGGAGTCGAAATTTGGCGTGCGCGGGACAAGAGCTACTTCGCAGCGCGGGTTCCGGTGAACTTGTCCGGGAAACCTCGAGGCACCTTGGTGGCTGCCTATCGCACCAGCCCCGACTTCCTTACCCGTTGGTCCACCATTCAGACCCAAACACAGCAGTATGAGGACGTAAAACAGAGTCTGCGCGCGCTCAAACGCCAGATGCTGCTGATTCTCTTTTTTTTCACTGTTTTGGTCCTCTCGGCCGTCACATGGATCGCACTGTTCCTTTCCAAACAGGTGACCGTTCCAATTCAGGCGTTGGCTGAAGGAACTCGCGAGGTTTCCGCCGGCAACTTCGAGTATCAGGTGCCCGAGCAGGCGCAGGACGAACTCGGCGTGCTTATCCGCTCGTTCAACTCCATGACCACGCAATTGCGGGACAGTCGCGTGCAGATTGACGAATTCACACGCAACCTCCAACAGGCAGTTCAGGAGCTCGAGCGGCGCCGCCAACTGATGGAGACGGTCCTGGAGAACATTCCGGCGGGAGTGATCTACCTCGATGCGAATGGCGGGCTGCAACGCACCAACTCCGCACTCGAACGAATGTTCCAGCTGCCCTCCCCCAAGCCCGACTCCTTGGAATCGCTTGTTGGCGCCGAAGCTAACCGCACTTTGGATCACCTGATGCGACGGGCATTGCGTATGGGCGTGGTCGCGCGCGAAATGGAGATCGTGTTGAGCGACCGCGTACTGCACCTGGCGGTCACCGTCAGTTCATTGGGGCCGCGTCGCGCGAATACGGGCTACGTGCTTGTGTTCGATGACCTCACCGAAGTCCTGCGCGCGCAGAAGTCTGCGGCATGGCAGGAAGTTGCCCGCCGCATCGCGCACGAAATAAAGAACCCGCTTACGCCTATTCAGCTCTCGGCCCAGCGAATCCTCCGTCATCTTGAACTTCGCGCCGGCCAGGGCGAAGCGACTGGCGATCCGGAACTCGCACGCATCTCGCAGGAATGCGCCCGCCTTATTGTCCGCGAGGTTTCCACGCTTTCATCCTTGGTAAACGAGTTCTCACAATTTGTGCGTTTTCCCACCGCCAAGCTCGAGCTGACCGACGCGAATACAACTGTCCACGAAGCCGTCGAGGTATTCTCCGGCCGCCTCGACGGCATTCAACTCAAAACCGCGCTAGAACCCAATCTTCCCGCAGTCCGCGCCGATGCGCCCTTGCTTCGCAGCGTCATCATCAACCTGATAGATAACGCCGCCGAGGCACTTGAAGACGCCACTGTCCGCCAAATCACGGTCGCTACGCATTTGCGCTCGGAATCCGATACGATTGAAATAGCCGTCGCCGATACCGGCCACGGCATATCGCCCGAGGACAAAGACAAGCTCTTTCTGCCGCACTTCACGACCAAGGATCGGGGCACCGGCCTGGGACTTGCCATCGCCGCCCGGATCATTTCCGAGCACGGTGGCTCGTTACGCGTGGAAGACAACCGCCCGGTGGGCTCGCGCTTCCTGATCGAGCTGCCAGTCGCCGAATTATCGGCGGCCGCTGGGAGCGAGCGCTCTGGCGCGGACATCGATCGATGATCACTTATCCCAAACTGCTCATCGTGGATGACGAGGAAGGCATTCGCGAATCGCTCGCCTCCATCCTGCGCGATGAGCGGTACTCCGTCGAAACCGTCGCCTCGGCCGAAGATGCCATCGAGCGCATCTCCAAGAATGATTTTCAGGTCGTTCTGCTCGACATCTGGCTACCAGGCATAGACGGCATGGAGGCGCTCAGCCGCATTCAGGCTTTGCCGCGACCTCCTGCGGTCATCATGATTTCCGGGCACGGCAGTATAGAAACCGCGGTACGCGCTACCAAGCTTGGGGCTTACGACTTCATCGAAAAGCCACTCTCCTTGGAGAAAGTCATCGTGCTGGTGCGCAATGCGGTTCAGCAGCGCCGCCTCGAGGAGGAAAATCTGACGCTACGCGGGGAAATGACGCACCGCTACCAGGTCATGGGCGAAAGCGTGCCGATGAAGGCGCTGCGGCAACAGATTGCGGTTACCGCGCCGACCAATGGCCGCGTGCTGATTTATGGCGAGAGTGGTACGGGGAAAGAACTCGTTGCCCGCGCCCTCCACGTGAACAGTCTGCGGAACAAGGGCCCGTTTGTGGAAGTCAGTTGCGCGGCGATTCCTGAGGAGTTGATTGAGTCCGAACTCTTCGGTCACGTTAAAGGCAGCTTCAGCGGCGCCACCGACGACAAAATCGGCAAATTCCAGAAGGCTGACGGCGGCTCACTCTTCCTCGATGAGGTTGGCGACATGAGCCACCGCACGCAATCCAAGGTTCTTCGCGTCCTCGAGGAGCAGCGCATCGAGCCCATCGGCTCCAATCAGACGCTGCATGTGGATGTTCGCGTGATTGCCGCCACCAATAAGAATTTGGAGCAGGAAATTGCCCGGGGCGCGTTCCGCCAGGATCTCTTCTACCGCCTAAACGTGATTCCATTCTACGTTCCGCCCCTGCGGGACCGCAAAGAGGACATACCGGTGCTGGCGCGATTTTTCCTGAACGAATTCAGCGCGGAGTACGGCAAGAAAACACGCGAATTTAGCGAGGCCGCACTTGAGGTCCTAATGAGGTTCCCTTGGCCGGGCAATGTTCGCGAACTGAGGAATCTCGTGGAGCGGCTCGTCATCGTCTGTCCGCAAGCGCGGATTGAACCACACCATCTTCCGCCGGAACTTTTCCGCGGCGTAGCGGAAAGCCCGCATCAGCCCTACTCAACGCTGCATGAGGCGCGCAGCGCTTACGAACGCGAGTTCATTCTCCGCAAGCTCCAGGAGCATCGCTGGAACATGACGCAGACGGCTTCCGCGCTGGGCCTTGAGCGGTCCCACCTCTACCGCAAGATGAAGTCCTTAGGCATCGCCGCGCCGGAGTA
>DASPTY010000051.1:0-7165 GCA_035623175.1 Candidatus Limnocylindrales bacterium
CGGTGGCTGAGATCCTTCGGCGATCCTGATCGGATCGCCTCAGGATGACAAATCAAATTTCGGGCATAAGCATTTAAGGGGAGACTTTATGGGACGGGGGGCGCAGGGACAGACGTTGAATCTCACTGACCAGCAGTTGGCACAGACAAATGCGCTGAACCAGCAATTGCTGGGGCAGCGGCAGGCGCTGGGGAACCAGATCGTGCCGCAGTATCAGAGCATATTGAACAATCCGGGGTACGGCGCGGCGGACAAGGCGGCGATCACGGGGCAATCGCAGGGCGCGTTGTCCAGCGCGTTTGACGCGCTGCAAGAGTCGGCGATGAACCGATTGGCGCGGACGAGGAATTCGGCGGGATTCGGAGAGTTGACGGACGAATTGGCGCGCCAAAAGGGTCAGGCGGAGGCGAACCTGGCGCAGCAGAACGAGCTGAACTTCAGCAACACGGCGTTTCAGAGGCAGATGGCGGCACTGCAGGGGTTGTCGGGATTGTATGGAGTGGACACGGGCTTGTTGGGGAGAACGCTGGGAATTCCGCCGGAATTGCTGAACACGCGGGCGAATGCGGCGCGAAGCGGATTCTTCAGCGCACTGGGGTCGAGTTTGGGAGGAACGCTGGGGGGAATACCGCAGTTGTTTCTGTGAAGAAACGAAGTGAGGAAGTAACGATGTAAAGATACGACCAGGCCGCATTCCGGCGCGAAGTGAATCAAATTTGTTCCTAGGAAGAAGAGATGTTCTCGTCACCGTTGACGATAGTGCTGGCGGTGTGTTCGCTGGGCGCACAATTGGTGGTGTTTTTGCGATGGATGCACCGGCGAATCCGAAACGACGAAATTCAGCGGGAATTCATTCGGGACCTGGCGCTGCGGCACTTGCCTGCGATTTACCGGGCGCTGCACAGGATCGCGGAGCGGCAGGGAATTGCACTGGATGATACGCCGCTGGTGAATTACGTGGAGATCAGGAACGGGAGTAGAAAAGCGTGAGAGCTGAACGACAACGCTAAAAGCGAAATCCAGAAGGGAAATACAGCAGCAGCGAAGGCTTGACAGTCAAGAAGGGGCGGTTGAGATCCTTCACCCGCAGAAATCGCGGGTTCAGGATGACAAACATTCTAGGCAGGGCGGGCGATGCCGAAGAGTGACGATGGTATTCGATTCCAAGTTGATGGCGCTGGCAAGGAAGGCGGCGGAGGCAGAAGGGTTGGACGCGGCGGTGGTGTGCGCGGTGGTGGAGCAGGAGTCGGGATGGAATCCCTGGGCGATGCGGTACGAACCGCTGTTCTTCGCGAAGTATGTGGCGCCGCTGTACACGAACAATAAGGTCGGAGCGACGGAGGCTTATGCGCGGGGATTTTCGTGGGGACTGATGCAGGTGATGGGACAGACGGCGCGGGAGACGGGCGTGAATTCCCTGTTCCTTTCAATGTTGTGCGATCCGGCAGCGGGGCTGGCGGTGGGATGCAAGATTTTGCGGAAAAAGATTGAGGCGGCAGGTGGAGATTTGCACGAGGCGCTGTTGGCGTGGAATGGCGGGGGGAATCCGGACTACGCGGATGAGGTGATGGCCCGGGTCGCCAAGTACAGATAGTGACCGGCCGGGAACGGGAGATCGGCTGGAATGCGACTGTGGCCGAAGTTCGTGACGGTGGCGGTGGTTGTCGCTCTCGCTACGAGTTTGTTTGTGGGGTGGAGGGCGGTGCGGAAGGAGCAAGCAGAGTTAAAGGAACACTTGAAGATTGCGGAACAGGCATTGAAGGAGGCAAATGCGCGGCAGGAAAGGCGCGACGTGGGTCTGAATGAGCAATTGAAGAGGATCCAAGCGCAGAAGCAGAAGGTTCAGAGGCCGGAGCAGGTGTTGAAGGCGTTACCCGAGGTGTTGCCGTTGCCGAAGGAGATTGTGGTTGAACCGCGTGCAGAGGTAGGGACAGCCGGGAGGGTGGATGGCCGGACTGAAGACCGGCCGCTACAAAAGACCGAGCGGGAAGGCCGGACAGAGACGGTCAGCCCCGGAGTGCAACTGCCAGCGGAGGATTTGAAGCCGCTGTATGACTTTGCCATGGACTGCAAGGCGTGCCAGGCGCGACTGGCCACGGTACAGGCCGACTTGAAGGATGAGAAGGCGAAGACGGAGGCCTTGGGCAAGGAAAGGGACGCCGCGCTGAAGGTGGCGCGGGGAGGACCGGTATGGAAGAGGGTGGCGCGGGCGGCGAAGTGGTTTGCGATTGGAGCGGCGGCGGGAGCCGTGGCAGCGAAGATGATGCGTTGAGTAAGTTGCTCCAACCGCAGGCTCGTGCTGCATTCGATGAACGAAGAGGGATTCCTCGCCCACACAGCGGGCTCGGAATGACGAACTGCATGGGAAGTCGGCTGGCGCACCCCCCGCGCCAGCGGGGGAAGTGGTTGGTAGAAGGCCGGGAAGGGGTAGGAAAGCCCCGGAAAAGGCGGGAGAAAGAGAAAGAAAGGGCTTGACAATGGGTCCGATAAGGAATATTATGTTAACTAAGAAATGGGGCTGAGCCGGGCAGCCTGGACTCCTTGTTAAGGATGATGGTTCTCGACCTTCGCAAACCCCTTCCCTCTCTACGAATCCCTTGTCGGGAATTCAATCACTGAGGCAAGCAGAAGGCCAACTTTTCGAAATGCTGGGCAAATGCGCTGGCATGAAAGCCAGCGCTACATGAGGAACTTCAGCGATCGATGATTGCCTGGCCTCGGGTGTCACTTCTTGGCGGATTTGAGTTTGAGGCGGTCCATTTCGAAGTCAATGAATTGTTGGAGGGTGTGAGGATCACCGCCGACGATGCGGCGACCGTTAACGTAGACCGTGGGTGTGCTACGGACTTCAAGGAGCTGGCCGTTGGCCAAGCTGGCATCCACTTCAGCGGCCGCTTCTGTGGCGGACATGCAGGACTTGAAGGCGTCGGCATTGAGGCCGAGGCGTGCGGCGTAGTCGCGCATCTTGTCGTAGGCGTTTCCGGCGGAGATGATGTCCTGATTGTCGTAGACGAGGTCGTAGAGCTTCCAGAAGGTCTTGGGGTCCTGGTGGAAGGCGCAACGGCCGGCGAGCGCGGCAGTGCGTGCCCAGGGGTGAAGCTGGTCAATGGGAAAGTCCTTAAAGACAACCTTGACCTGGGGGTAGTTGGGCAGGATGGCGCGAAGGGCGTCGTGGAGGGCACGGCAGCTTGGGCATTCGAAGTCGGAGAATTCGACCACGGTGATGGGAGCCTTGGGATCGCCGAGGACTGGAGCGCCGTCGAACTTGATCTTGGACATGTTGTCGGCGAGAGGGTCGGTGGTGAGGTCGGAAATTTCGCCGCGGAGAAGATAGCGGCCGTCCTTGGTGAGGTACATCTTGAGATTGTCCGAGCCCTCGGGGGACTTGACGTCAATGGCGACTTCGGAGAGCCCCGAGGAGCCGAGTTCTTTGGGAGCGCCGACGGTGATCTTGATGTCGGGGCCGAGAGCGAAGTAGTAGCGGAGGAAGGCTTCGATCTTCTTCTGGGCGTCGGTGGCGACGACAGGCGTGCTTGATTGCGGGGGCGTGGCGGCAAAGGCGCTGGCATGGAAGCCGGCACTGCACGAGATGGCCGCCAGGACGAAAGTTGTGAACATGACAAAGGATCGTATGGTTTTCACGCGTGTCCTCGAGTTTAGTTATATGTGCTAAGTTCTAAGTTTTAAGTTAAACCTTGAAGCCGTCTCGTGGGCCAACCTCGCCGCTACAATTATGCCGGTTTGAAGACCGGCCGCTACAGTTCACTAGGAGTCTATACACAGATTCTGTCATGGGATAAAGCGCTGCGCGATGGGAAATGGGCGGCCGAAGCCGAAGGCGCGGGAGGTAATCTTGAGGCCGGGAGCGGCTTGCTTGCGCTTGTATTCATTGCGATCGACGAGGGCGGCGATGTCACGGACGAGCTTGAGGTCAAAACCGGTTTCGACAGCAATCTCCTCGGGACATTTCACTTCTTCGATGTAGGCCTTCAGGATGCGGTCCAGAACCTCATAGGGTGGAAGGGAGTCGGTGTCCTTCTGATTGGGACGCAGCTCGGCGGAGGGAGGTTTCTCGATGATTGAGCGGGGGATTAACTCCCTTTCGCGATTGATGTAGTTGGCAAGGTCATAGACCATGAGTTTCGGAACGTCGGAGATCACAGCGAGGCCGCCAGCCATGTCGCCATAGAGTGTGCAATAACCGACGGCATTTTCGGATTTGTTGCCGGTGCTGAGGACCATAGAGCCGAACTTATTCGAAAGCGCCATGAGGTAATTGCCGCGGATGCGTGCCTGGATGTTTTCCTCGGTGGCGTCGGCGGGACGATCGTGGAAGGCAGGCGCAAGGGTTTGCATGTAGGAGTCGAAGACGGAGCCGATGGGGATGGAGAGGAATTCGATGCCGAGATTGCGGGCGAGGGCCCGGGCGTCGGTCTTGCTGCCTTCGGAGGAGTAGGGGCCGGGCATGGAGACGCCGAGGACATTGGACGGTCCGAGCGCTGCGACAGCGATGGCGGCGACGACGGCGGAGTCCACTCCGCCGCTGAGGCCGACGATGGTCTTCGAGAATTTGCATTTGCGAACGTAGTCCCGCGTACCAATGACAAGGGCTTCGTAGGCGTAGGCGGTCTCGTCTTCGGGCTGCTCGTGGCAGTCCCCTTCTCCGGTGACAGTGTCAAAGAGGACGATATCTTCTTCGAAGGCTTTGGCTTGCGCGGCGATTTTGCCGCTGGCGGTCATGGCGATGCTGGCGCCGTCGAAGATGAGGGAGTCGTTGCCGCCGACCTGGTTGACGTAGATGACGGGGCGGCGATGGTGGAGGGCGAGGGAACGAAGCATGCCGAGGCGGAGGAAGCGCTTGTCAATGGTGAAGGGAGAGGCAGAGATGTTGATAAGGACACTACTTCCCTGCGAGACGAGTTCCATGACGGGGTCGCGGGCGTACAGGGGAGAGGCCCAGAAGTTTTTGTCGTTCCAGACGTCCTCGCAAATGGTGATGCCGAGCTGCTCCTGGCCGAGACCGTAGACGTACTGGCGATTGCCAGGCTGGAAGTAGCGGGATTCGTCGAAAACGTCGTAGGTGGGGAGGAGCATTTTGGACTGCTCGAAGACGACGCGGCCCTGGCAGATGAGGGCGGCTTTGTTGGCGATGGACTTCCCTGTTGGATGATGGTCTTTGTCCACGCGGCCGGCGTAGCCGACGATGGCGGGGAGAGGCATTTCGGCCGCGACGCTGAGGAGGGTGTCATGATTGCGTTGGATGAAGGCGGGGCGCTCGAGGAGATCGAGGGGAAGATAGCCGCAAATGCAGAGTTCGGAGAAGACCGCCAGGTCAGCGCCGCGACGCTTGGATTGCTCGGCGAGGGCGAGAATGCGCGCGGAATTGCCTTCGAAATCACCGACGGTGGGGTTGAATTGAGCGAGGGCGATTTTCATGCTGGTTAAAAGTCTAGGATAAAGGCGCGGGTGGGCAGAAAGCAAATTGCCCCAGAAGCGCTAGCGGCGACGAGCCTTAGTCAACATGGCAGCCCGGAGGATAGCGTTTAGGCGGGTTTGATAGCCCTTTCCTTGGCTCTTCAGCCATTCAAGAACGTCTGCGTCAATGCGCAAGGTCAACTGCTGCTTGACCGGCCGATAGAACTTTCCACGAACGGCCCGGACCCAGTCCTTCCTGCTGGTCAGGGGCAGGTCGGAGAAATCGATGTCGCGCTCCCGCTTGGCGGAGAGCGCAGCAAGCTCCTTGCGAACAGCTTCAGGTACCTTCCTCATAGATTTTCCTTTCCAGCCTACTGGCGCGACGAGCCGAGATGATGCGAATGTGGAATTCACCCAGCAAGGGCTCCTCCCAAGTATGAGCGACCAAAAGCAGGAGCATGCCGCCCGCCATGCCGATGGTTTGCCATCGCTGCTCCCCTTTCTCGAGGCGCTGCAAGCGGCTAATGTGAAGCGGGTCATCAAAAACCAGGCTAGCGGCCTCAAAACTGATGCCGTGTTTCCTCTTGTTGCTTTCGTTCTTCCGTTCGTCCCAGGAGAACAAATGTAACGCCTGTTTTGTAGCTACACTAGTGTAACTCCGAAAAGCTTGGGATGCAAGGCAAAAGCGTGAAGTGGTCCTGCTAAGCCGCGCCGGCGGAGGAGCGGTGGACGAACTTGACGTCGTCGGTGAGGCCGAAAGCCTGGAGCGTGCGCGCCTGCAAGGATGCGGAGAGGGCGTTGAGGTCGTCCAGCCCCAGACCGGCCGGACTGCTGATGCGATAGCGCAACTTGCGCTGGCCAACGGGAGTTTCGACGATACGCAGGACGGCATCTGCGACCTCCTGAGCGTCTCCCGCGGCAGCCCTGAGAGCGGCGCTGATCTTGGATGCCATGCCGTTCGCGGTACCGTAGGTGTCCACGCGGGTCTGGTCAGCGGCGGGAACCATGCCGCCGTGAATGGGCGTCAGATAGGCGCCCGGCTCCAAAATGCAGGATTCAATGCCCTGCCCTGCCAACTCATAGTGATAGGTCTCCGCCAAGGCCTCCAACGCAAATTTGCTAGCGCAGTAAAAGCCAAAGCCCGGGAGGACCAGACGGCCGGCGCCGCTGCTGACATGCAGAAGAAGGCCGGCGCGCTGGCGGCGCATGTGAGGGAGCACGGCACGGTTAGCGCGGACGGAACCGAAGAAATTGGTCTCAAGAATTTCCTGAGCCTGCTTAGTAGTGGTGGCTTCCGCGAGGCCTGAGATGGCGTAGCCGGCATTGTTGATGACGACATCGAGGCGGCCGGCGTGGTCCATGGCAGAGCGGACGGCATGGTCAACGGAATCGTCGTTGGTGACGTCGAGCTCTAAGACGTGAAGAGGAAGCGATTCCCTGCTGGCGAGGAGACGAAGCTGGGAGGCGTTGTCCGCGTTGCGTCCGGCGAGATCGCGCATGGTGGCGAAGACCGTGTGTCCATGACGCGCGAGCGTCTCGGCGAAAAGCTTGCCGAAGCCGGTGCTGGAACCGGTGATGAAAATGACTTGCTTCGGATCCATAAGGCCTACAAGGCTAGGTATATTGAACTGGGAACGGACAGGAAGTAAAGCGACCCGGGTAGCGAGGAGACAAAGAAAAGGCTCCTGAAAAGATCAGGAGCCTTTGAGATTCGGGAATTGGGGAGCACCGGCTCCGCGACAGCGGGCGA
>DASPTY010000052.1:0-12544 GCA_035623175.1 Candidatus Limnocylindrales bacterium
CTTGCATATGCCTTCGCACATTTTCGTGCGCCTAGGTTTGTGGCAGGACTCCATCACCTCGAACATCGCTTCAGAGGCTTCGGCGGCGCGGTTGGCGGAAGAGCACAAGGTGGAGTCGCACTACCAGATGCACGCGAGGGACTTTCTGAACTACTCCTATCTGCAAAGTGGGCAGGAGACCAAAGCGCGCGAAGTGATCGAGCACTCGGGTCATGTGGTGGGCGCGGACGAAAGTACAAAAGCGGATCATCGCGCACATCTGGCGACACGCACTGCGCTGGAACTGCATCGTTGGAAAGAAGCGGCCAGCCTCCCCCTTCCGGCGATTCGCAAGGACTTGCTGGACGAAACGCAGTGGGCCCAGGCGATTGGAGCGGCCCGGAGTGGGGATCTTGCGGCGGCGGAATCGGCCGTGAACGCACTGAGACAGAGCGTCGCGGAACGGGAAAGCCGCTCGCGTAAACAGGGGTATACGCTTTCCGGCGAGAAGGCATCTGACTTAGGGGAAGCGGAAGCCTGGCTTGCTTTTGTGAAAGGAAAGCCGGAAGACGGCCTGCAGGAGCTGCGCGAGGCAGCCGAACATCAGGAGAAGAACGGAGGCGAATCCACCGGTATTCCCGCACGGGAGATGCTGGCGGACATGCTGATGGAGTTGAAGCGGCCTGGCGAGGCTCTGAAGGAGTACAAGATAGTGCTTCGCAACGCGCCGAACCGGTTTGATGCGTTGCTGGGCGCCGCCCGCGCGGCACAAGCTCTCGGCGACAAAGACTCAGCGCCATCCTTCTACGCTAAGCTGACTGACATGTGTCCTCCTGGTGCGGACCGGCCGGAATTGACGGAAGCGAAGACGTTTCTGGCACAGAAATGACGCGCGGCGTGCCCCGGGAATCGGGGGCGCCTGTGACTTGGCTGCAGAGACAGTTTCATTTGCTTGTGGACATGCGGTAAGATTTTCGGCCTACTATAAGGACAGGGATGTTAAGCACTGTAAACAAGACGCGAATCTTTGCCCTGCTGCTGGGATTCATTTTCCTTGCGGCGCAGTTCCACTTCTGCGCGGACTTGAGCGCAGGAAATAGCAGCAGGCACTTCTGTCCGTTCTGCTCCACGGCCGGAGCTGCGATTACGATGCATGCCCCCATCCTTGGGGCCGCACCTATTGTGGTGAGCCTCGTCGTTTTCTCGACCCACATACCAGTTTCCACCGAAGTTGCTTTCAGCATTTCTCCTCGCGCACCCCCCGCCTTCTAGCTCGCTGCATTTCCCCTGGTCGGACCCATTCGTAATCATTAGCCGTCCCTGTTGTCGGGGCGCTTGAAGCGTTTGCTTCTGAAAAAAGGATTTCTCCCCATGTTCGTAATTGGTTCTCACTCGCAATTCTTCATTATCGAAGAAGAGCTGATAGCTCGCCAAATACATCGCACAGGAGAAGTACGATGAAGAAATTCGCATTTCTGTCCGCAATGGTTTTCTATTGTGTAGCTGCATCGGCACAGCAATCCTCTCCGGTCGCACCATCTTCCACTTCCACTACGGAAGATACGCGCATGAAATCTCTCGAAGAGCGGGTGAACACGCTTACCAAGGAAGTTGCTCTTCTGCGTGCCGAACTCCAGGCGATGCGCGAAGCCAAATCCCCACAAACGTCCATCGGAGACCGTATCCTTCTCGCTTCCACTCGCGTCGAGCCAGGCATGATACCTGCGCCGGCATCTTCTGTCGGCAACTCGCCCACTTCTCCCGAGCCAGTTCCTGCTCAGGCCTCCCAAATGCAGACCTACGGAGGCGCTACCTCCAACGCGAAGCTCCTCAACCCTGACATCAGCTTTATCGGAGATTTCATTGGCACCTCCGGACACAACGCCGTTTCTCCCTCGCGCTCGTTGGAAATGCACGAATCCGAAGTTGGGATGCAGGCAATCATCGATCCCTATGCGCGCGCTGATGGCTTCATCTCCTTTGGCGAAGAGGGTGTCAACATTGAGGAAGGCTATGTGACTTTCACTGCGCTACCGGCTGGCCTGCTTCTAAAGGTTGGCAAGATGCGAGCGGAATTCGGCAAGGTGAACATGACTCACAATCATGCCTTGCCGTTTATCGACCGTCCGCTCGCCACCAACAATCTCGTCGGCGGAGAAGACGGCATTGACGACGCCGGCATCTCGTTGTCGCGATTCCTACCCGCACCCAAGAATTGGTTTGTTCAGGGCACGGCGCAAGTCTACCGAGGTGATTCCGCCAACGTCTTCCAAGCGAATAGCCGCCAGGACGTGAGTGTCGTGGGTCATCTTCGCGTCTACCGCGATCTGGGAGAATCGACCAACATAGATCTGGGGGCTTCTTACGCCCGCGGTCACAACAATGCCGGCATTGGCACATCCTTTGATCCGGAGCGCTTTCTGACAAATTTGTACGCTGCCGACGCCACGCTGCGCTGGAAACCACTGCGGCGCGCCATCTACCATTCCTTCCTGTTCCGCAACGAGTTCTTCTGGAGCGCCCGCGACCAACTGTCCGCTCAAACGACCGGTTTCTTCCAGACGCAACACGCCTTCGGCCTTTACTCCGATGCGGAATATCGCATTAATCGCCGTTGGACGTTTGGCGGCCGATTTGACCGCAGCGGCCACGCCAACAATGCGAGTCTGACAGACACCGGTTTTTCGAGTATTCTGACCTATTGGCCCAGCGAGTTCAGCCAAATCCGTGGGCAGTACCGGTTCGGCCACCTCGCTGATCCAGTCACGACAAAATATTCGTACGCCAACGAGTTCTTGTTTCAATTTCTATTCGTGATGGGCGCCCATGGGGCGCACCCGTTCTGAGGAAGTCTTTGGGAGAAGCTATGCGACACGCTGATATTCCAACTCGCATCACCGCTTTTTTGGCGACTCTTGCCTTGCTTTGCACTGTATGCGCACCTTTGGCGCGCGCCGAGAACAAACTGCAAATCATGACCGCTACGACCGACCTGGCCGCGCTTGCCCAGGAGATTGGCGGAGACAGGGTCGAGGCGGAATCCATCGCCCGCGGCTACCAGGATCCTCACTTTGTCGAAGCCAAGCCCAGCTTTCTGCTGAAGCTGCGGCGGGCCGACCTCCTCATCGTGGTTGGCCTCGAACTTGAAATTGGCTGGCTTCCCCCGTTGATCACTCAATCCACCAATCCAAAAATCCAGGTGGGCGCGTCAGGCTACTTCGATGCCTCGCGCTATGCCAAGATTCTGGAGATTCCTACTGGCGTCGTTACACGAGCGGAAGGTGACGTACATCCCCTTGGGAATCCGCACTATTGGCTGGATCCCGAAAATGGGCTGCGCATCGCGAAGGGCATCCAGAACAAGCTCTCCGAGATGCGTCCCGGCGACTCGTCTTACTTTGCTCAGCGCTATGACTCGTTTGAAAAGCGCATCAAGCAGGCCGATGAAAAGTGGTTAGCTGAAATGAAGCCGTATGCTGGGCGGAAGATTGTTACTTATCATCGTTCCTGGCCCAACTTCGCCGAACACTTCGGCTTGAACGTCGTTGGCTATGTTGAGCCGCGCCCTGGAATTCCGCCAAGCCCGCAGCATACTGTCGAGTTAATCGGAATGATGAAGCGCGACGGAATCAAGGTCATCGCCGTGGAGCCTTACTTCGATTTGAAAACCCCCGACGCGGTTGCGCGCGATACCGGCGCGCAAGTCGTAGTGCTCACGCCCTCCGTTGGAGGCGAAAAAGAAATCACCGATTATTTCAAACTGTTTGACTACGATATCGCGAAGTTGAAGCAGGCTTTCGACGCAACGAAATAGCATCTGGGAGACCGTGGAATGGAAATCCTACCGTTTTTGCTCGCGCCGTTTGTCGCAAGTCTCATCCTTACGGGAATTCACGCTTATCTCGGCGTGCACGTCGTGGAGCGCGGCGTGATCTTTGTCGACCTCGCTCTGGCGCAGATTGCCGCGCTCGGCGCCACTGTTGCCGTCGTTGTCGGTATGGACCCGCATGGCCGCACGGCGTATTGGATCAGCCTCGGCTTCACCTTCCTCGGCGCCGGCATCTTTGCTTTCGCGCGCAGCAGCCGCCGTCACATTCCCCAGGAGGCGTTCATCGGCATCGCCTATGCCGTTGCTTCCGCCACAGCCATCCTTCTAATGAGCAAAGCCATCGGCGAGACGGAGCACTTAAAAGACATGTTGGTCGGCAATATTCTCGCTGTTTCCTGGACTGAGGTCCAGAAAACGGCCCTTCTCTACGGCGCCATCGGTATCTTTCACTTTATTTTTCGCAAGAAGTTTCTTGCCATCTCAATGGATCACAAAAAGGCCGAACAGGCGGGTATTCGCGTGCACTTCTGGGACTTTCTCTTTTACGCCTCGTTCGGATTCGTCGTGACGTCTTCGGTAGCTATTGCCGGTGTCCTACTGGTCTTCTGTTATCTCATCGTTCCCAGCGTCGGGGCCATGCTGTTTGCTGACCGTATCGGGTCGCGCCTCGCCATTGGCTGGACCATGGGCACCCTCGTATCGGCGCTGGGTTGCTATCTGAGCGTCGTTATGGACACCCCTACGGGTGCGACCATCGTGGTCACTTTCGGAGCCGTACTCGTCCTGATGTTTTTCCTGCACCTCTTTGTACACCGCGGACACACTGCGAACGACCTCAAAACCGTCAACTCCGCGGACGCCTAGTTTTCTGGGCAAATTTTGGACGAACGCGATTTTCGTTGACAGTTGCTCCGGCCCGCGGCTTTGGTCATCTCGAAGGTCGTCTCGATGGGAGCGTCTCAGGCATTTGACCAGTCGCATTGCAGGTCCGGAGCCTACTGTACTTTGTTGTGTTGGGCATTCCCGCCCCAGGCGTACCAGCCCTCGGCGTCGCGATCCCCGGTTTTCAAGCAAATCAGCCGCCCATCGGTGGTTCCAGCATAGACGTTGCCCTTCGCGAGCGCTGGCTGGAACGCCATTGGCGCTCCGAGCGCATAGGAGAATCCAACGCCACCGTCACTTTGCCGTACGGAAACAAGCTGCCCGCCTGCTCCTGCAAGATACAAGTAGCTACGCCCTACGGCTGGCGGCGAAAAGAGTTGCCCATTCGGCGCATGCGACGTCCCCACAAATTCCGCTTGCCAGTTCTGACGCCCATCTGAAGCCCGGACGGAATTGACGTAGTTGCCCTGAGCATTCAGGATCTGCCCCTTGCTGACGGCCGTCCGCGATCCCTGATACGCCCAGGCACCAACCACCGAACTGACACCGAGGTTTTCACTAGCCTGGTCCAGCTTTGCTGAGGATGGCGCCGCAGCGAAACCTACCGACGCGTCCAAGGCCATCAGGGCCGGTGGACCGATAGCAACCCCTCCACCCTTTCCCTTTTCGAGGTAAGCCGCGTCGCTTCTGGCGATCAGGTCTTTGTCTTGCACGGTTCCCTGTTTCGCGTCCACGCGCGCAATGCCCTCGTACGTGTTTTTGCCGGAGCGAGTCTTGCGTGTTTCAAAGAGCTGGCCATTCATCACAACCGGCGCGCTCGTTGCTGCGTTCTCCTTCACCCAAAGGACGGAACCGTCAGCGGCATTCAGGGCGTAGGACACGCCGTTGAACGTCGTGAAATACACGGTCCCATTCGAAATCACCGGTGCAGTGATGACGTCACCTGCAATCTGCTGCTCCCAGATAGGGCGGCCCGTCTGCAAATCCGCAGCAAGCAACCGATGGCTGCCGCCCGGAGTTGCGGGCCGGGGATGGAACTGTGCCTCCTTCGCAGGTCTTCCGGTGGCCGCGGGGTGCGCCATGTACAACACCCCCTTATCGATCGCGGGTTGGCTCATCAACGGGTCGCCCAGCCATTCCTCCCAGATCACGCGTCCGGTTTCTTCGTCTACGATCACCAGCGTGCAACTCTCCGTGTTGAACGCGACCCGCCCATCGGCCACGACCGCGGCTGTGGGGCCGTCATCACTGGTCTGAATCTTCCAGACGATCTTGCCAGTGTCGGAGTCGACGGCGTAAAACTCGTGCGACCCATACCCGCCCCCGACAAACAGCATGCCGTTTGCATAAGCCGGGGTAGCGATGGGCCTCCCGCCCGGGATGCGCAACACCCAGCCGTTTTTGCCGTCCGGCGTGGAGAAGTTGGCGGCCACCAATTCCTGTTTGGGTTCGGGGAGGCTCACCTTCAGAGCAGCGTTTAGGTCAATGCGCGGGGCGATCTTTTTGGCGCCGGTATCAGCAGGCTTACCAGCTTCACCCGCGTTGCTCTTCACGTCCTGCGACGGGCTTTTGCGAAAAACGGCCGGCACGGCCACCAACATGGCCATTGCAAGACAGCATGACAAAACCGATTGAGATGACGCAGACATGGAATCCTCCGCAGGGCTGCGGCCTGAACTGCTTAGGCCATCCCTGGGGATAGAACGGCGGAGATCAGAAAACTTGCAGCGGAGAAATGGCTGGACCTGCCGGCAACTTCCTCGGCGGAAACGGCGGAAGTCCTTTCAGAATTCGGGCCAGGGTCGTTTAAGGCCATGGCAGAGGAAGATGTCGAAATGATCTTGGATCTGCTCGGGGGCAAAAGGGGATGATTGCAGGATTACCACGACACACATCGACGAACTGGCAAAGACGTCGGAAGGAATCACGGCGTGGCGATTCTCCGTTACAATGGCACAGAAACGCGAGGAGAGAAATTTCATGAACTACCGGAGGTTTGGGCGAACGGGCTGGAAGGTGAGCGAGATCGGCTATGGCATGTGGGGCTTGGCTGGATGGACAGATTCGGACGACGCGGAGACGATGCGGGCCCTGCACCGCGCCGTGGAACTGGGCTGCAATTTTTTCGATACGGCTTGGGCGTATGGAGATGGCAAGAGCGAGCAGATCCTAGCGCAAATCCTGCGTGCCCACAAAAGCGACAGTTCCGGTGGCCCAGATAAACATCTGTATGTGGCCACAAAGATTCCGCCGAAGAACCGGCGCTGGCCCAGTACGCGGACGTTCACGTTGGACGATTGTTACCCGCCCGAATACGTCGAGGAGTACATCGAGAAGAGCTTGAGGAACATGGGAATTGAGACCATTGACTTGATGCAGTTTCACACCTGGGAGGACCGCTGGCTCAACGATGAAAGGCTGCCGCGGTCCGTCGAAAAAATGAAAAAGAGCGGCAAAGTACGCGCGTTTGGGCCCAGCATCAATCGCTGGGAGCCTTGGAACGGGATCCGCGCCGTCCTGGAGGGTCACGCCGAGGCCGTGCAAGTGATCTACAACATCTTCGACCAAAACCCGGAGGACACGCTCGTTCCGATATGCCAGATGAAAGACGCGGGTGTCATCGCGCGCGTGCCGTTCGACGAGGGCACGCTGACAGGAACCCTCACGCTCGAATCGAAATGGCCCAAGGGCGATTGGCGGAACACTTATTTTGTGCCGGAGAATCTGAAGTCGAGTGTAGCGCGCGCAGAGGCGCTACGGCCGTTGATCCCCAAAGGCAACACCATGGCCGAGATAGCGCTGCGATTCATTCTGAATAATCCGATTGTGAGCACGACCATCCCCGGGATGAGGAAACTGAAGAATGTGGAAGCCAATTGCGCGGCAAGCGTAGCGGGACCGCTTCCGGCGGATTTGCACAAGAAGTTGCGAGGACACCGGTGGGACCGCAATCCGACTTCGTGGTCGCAATGAGAGTAATTAGCAATCAGTTTTCAGTTATAAGTAAAGCAAGAGCAGGACCATTAGGTGGTGAAATTGTAAGGCCATAATCATGAGCCAAGCAGTTAAGGTTCAAATCTTCGGGCAAACGTACTCGATCCAGGGCGATCTGGATGCTGCGTATGTGCAGAAACTGGCGGCATATGTGGATGCAAAGATGCACGCGATTGCGGAAATGACCCCGACAGTAGATACGCAAAAGGTGGCGATTCTGGCGGCCCTGGCGATTGCCGACGAACTGCACAGCCTGCGTACCGCGCGGGGCGAGCGCGAGGAATTGCTGAAGGAACAAGCGGAGCGCTGCCTGACGCTTGTGGAACGCGCGCTGAAGCAAACGGAATAAATGCGGGTTCGTCATTCCGAGCGAAGTGAGGAATCTTTCTGAGATTGCGAAGAAGGATTCCTCAATTCAGTGACTCCGTTCGGAATGACAGATAAGGTCAGGAGCGCCCAGCTACGATGCGCGCAGGGACGCGCCGAGATTCTTTTCCAGCACGGCGACGATGCGGGCGGAGAGATCGTTGATTTGCGCGTCTGTGAATGTGGCTTCTCGGCTCTGGAATGTGACCCGTACCAACAGCGAGTATTTTCCCGCCGGGACATTTTTTCCGCGGAATAAATCTGCCGCTTCAATCGAGGTGATTTCCGCAATGCCAAGCGATTCGATGGACTTGCGCACTTCCGCGAACGTCACACCTTCCGCGAGGAAGAGCGAGAAGTCGCGCTCGACGCCCGGGAAACGCGGCAGGGACTCATAGCGCCGATTGTTTTTCACGCCGTAATACATACAGTAGAGCGGGCCTAGGGCGATCTCCGCGAGGAACACATCCTGTCGGAATTTGAGCTTGTCGGCGAGGCGCTTGGCGAGTAGGCCGGCAACACCGAGCGATTGATTCCCTTCTTTGCCCTGATAAATGGTGCCGCGCTTGGCTGCACTCAGCCAATCCGGGCCGGTGTTTTCCCAGCGGAAGCCGCCGGAGAGGGCACCGATGGCATCCAAATCTCCCTTGAGATCGCCAAAATTGTATTCGCGCGGCGAGTCGTAGAGGCCCTGGGCACGCGCCGTCCCGGTTGCGCCAATGGTCACGACATGTGTTTCAGCAGGCTTGCTGTTGACGAAGCGGTAGTGGCTCCCAATCTCAAAGAGGCGCAGGTTGCGCTGGCCATGATTCAGGTTCCATTCAATCGCGCCGGCCATGGTGGCCACGCCGGTCGATTTCAAAACGCTGGCTTCTTCACTGAGCGGATTGGCAAGCTTTGCGGCAACCGCATCTGTCGGCCGGAACAATTCATCGCGCTCCTCGGAGACGTGCGGAATCGTGAGAATCTCCTGGTAGCCAAGGCCGATGAGGCGTTCGCGGAGACGAGTCTCGGCTTCCTGATGAGGCAACCGTGCCGCGCCGACTCGAGCGGCCGGGAGCCGCGGTGGAAACTTGTCCAGGCCGTAGACCCGCGCGACTTCTTCGATGAGGTCAATCTCGCGTTCGACGTCCGCGCGCCAGGAAGGCTGCGTGCATTCCCATGTTGCAAGAAGAGAATTCGCAGAGCCGCGAGTCTGGTCCACGCGAACAGGTGCAAACCCGAGTGCCGAGAGAATGGCTTCGAGATCCTTGTCAGGAACGTCCGCGCCCATAATGCGAAGGAATTCGGCCCGGGTAATGGTGATTTTCTTGGCCGCGCGCTTGCCGGGGTAAACATCTACGACGCCGGAGAGCAGTTCTCCTCCGGCCAGTTGCAGAATCAACTCCGCAGCGCGGCGAGACGCGACTTCCGCCATTTCGGGATCAGCGCCGCGGCCGAATCGCGTGCTCGCTTCCGTGTGGAGTTTCAAGAATCGCGCGGCGCGACGGATGGCGACGGGATCGAACCACGCACATTCAATCAGTACATTCTTGGTGGAAAAAGAGATTTCGGTTTCGGCGCCACCCATAATGCCGCCGATGCCGACCGCGCGCGAACCGTCGCCGTCGGAGATCATGCAGATATTGGGATCGAGCGTGCGCTCAATTTCGTCCAAGGTGCGGATTTTCTCTCCAGGCTTGGCGCGGCGCACAACGATGCTGTGATTGCGCACCAGGTCGTAATCAAAGGTGTGCAGTGGATGGCCCAGCTCCAGCATGACCAGGTTCGAAATGTCCACGACGTTGCTGATGCTGGCGACGCCGGCGGCTTCGAGGCGATCTTTTAGCCAGGGAGGTGAAGGCTGAATTTTCACGCCGCGGATGACGCGCGCGGTGAAACGCCCGCAGAGGTCGGGCGCTTCGATTTTGACACTGACCGCATCGTAGGCCTTGGTGGAGCTGCTTTCCGCCGGCTTTGATGAAACGCCCTTCAAAGGAAGGCGGTAAATCGCTCCGACTTCGCGCGCGATGCCGAGCATGCCGAGGCAATCGGGGCGGTTGGAGGTAATCTCCGCGTCGATGACGGCGCCGTGCGGACCATTTTCAATCCCTGCGATGTTCGTGCCGGAAAGAGCGAGGCGCGAAGCCGTCTCCTGCGGCGAAGCAGTGACGTCGACGAATTCTTTTAGCCAGTTGTAGGCAACTTTCATGCACTCATCCTATCGAATCCAGCTTGCCACTATAAATTCGCGTGCGATATTCCATTCGCACTACGCCTTTCACCTTGTGGGCCTCAAAAATCCTCTGCAATTCGTCCATCATCGGCGCGGACTGTGGGTGATCAGGAGCGGGAAGGTAGGAACTGCTGCGCAGCCGCCCGCTCAATCCCTCGAAATTGAATTCTTGCGAGTTGGGAAGAGAGTGCGACATGAATTTGTCTGGGCCGAAAAACGCCAGCATCTGTTCCTCACGAGGCCAACTCTCGTGGACGCTGGCGTAATCGATGCCGAAGCGGCGCAGGAGCGTCTCGTAATCGCACAAAAAGGGCGTCTCCACCAACAATCGTTGGTTCCACAGGATGATGACGTGGCCTCCGGGTTTCAAGATGCGGCGAAATTCCCGGCGCGTCGGCTCCGGATCGAACCAATGGAACGACTGGCCGGCAGTAACAAACTCGACGCTGTCGGGAGGAAGGTGAGTCGCTTCCGCGGAGCCTGCCACGGTCGTGAAGCGGTCAAAATCCCTGAGAGATTCTTCTCCGGCAGCACGCATTTCAGGATTCGGCTCGACTCCGAAAACACGATTGCCGTTCTCCAGAAAAAGCTTGGCAAGCAAGCCTGTGCCGGAGCCAATATCGGCGACGGTGTGCTCAGGCTTGAGATTGCACCGAGTGCGCAACAACTCCAGAACCTCAGGCGGATAACTCGGGCGGTAACGGGCGTAGTCCGACGCGCGGTTGGAAAAACGAGTTTGGGCGTCGGCAAAGGGCATTGAAAGTTATCAGTGGTCAGTTTTCAGTTCTCTGTAAAAGAGTCTCTGGTCCGACTTGAATCCTCACCCTCAAGGAAACTGTTTCAAAAAACGCACGTCGTTCTGGAAAAAGACCTGAAGGTCATCGATACCGTACTTCAGCATGGCCAAGCGATCGATGCCGATGCCGAAGGCGAACCCGCTAACCTTTTTCGGATCGTACTTGACGAAGCCGTAGACCGCTGGGTCCACCATGCCCGCGCCAAATAGTTCGATCCAACCCGCCCCTTTGCACTTTCCACATATGCCCCCGGTTTTTGCGGTGCCGCTCCCGCCGCAGAAGATGCACGAAGCATCGAATTCGACGGAAGGCTCTGTGAACGGGAAATAGCTGGGGCGGAAACGCGTTTTAACGCCCTCGCCGAAGAATTGCTTCACGAAGTAATCGATCGTGCCGGTGAAATCGCAGAAGGTGATGTCGGAGTCCACCGCCAGCCCTTCGATCTGGTGAAACATGAAGGAGTGCGTGGCGTCCGGATTGTCGCGGCGATAGACCTTGCCCGGAACAATGACCCGCACAGGAGGCTGGCGCTTCTCCATGGTGTGAATCTGCACCGGCGAAGTGTGCGTGCGGAGAAGCAACGGTCCCGGCGCGCCTTTGGGGGGTTCGAGGTAAAACGTGTCCATGTCGTCTCGGACGGGATGGTATTCAGGAATGTTGAGCGCCTCGAAGTTGTAATAAGGCGTTTCGATTTCTGGGCCTTCGACCACCGAAAAACCGATGGAGAAGAAAATGTCTTCGATTTCCTGGAAAACCTGGCGGATAAGATGGTGGGAACCGGTTAGGCGAATTACACCCGGAAGAGACAGATCGGTGCGATCCCTTGCGCTTGCGGCCGTTTCGACGCCGGATTCGACGGCGGCACGGCGCGCTTCGATGTGCGCGTCGACGTGCGATCGCAATTCATTCAACGAAGCGCCGACGGCACGCTTGAGTTCCGGCGTCGCTGGTTTCAGCCAATTGTCTGTAACAAGTGTGAGTACACCAGACTTGCGGCCGAGCCACGCGTCGCGGAAGGCTTTCCAGGAGCTCTCGTCGCTGACTTTTGCGGCATCGGCATCAAAACGAGCGCGCAATTCCGCAAAGAGCGTCTGAACTTGATCGGCGGCGCTGATGCCAAGTGCCGCGAGAGTCTGAGTGTGCTTCGAATCGGGTATCGGCATTGTCGAAGGATAGATTACACCGTGGGGGCACGATATATTGTGCCCCTACGGAGAAAAGCCCACGTGCCTGCTGGCGTGAGCCACAGACCGTTGCTACTTCGCTTTGGGCGCGGCGGGCTTGGGCGCGAACGCCTTGGCCTTTTCCGCGAGTTGGGCGAAACCGGCGGCATCCCGCACAGCGAAGTCAGCCAGGACCTTGCGGTCGATCTGAATTCCGGCAGCCTTCAGGCCGTGGATGAGCTGCCCGTAGGACAATCCATTCTGGCGCGCGGCAGCACCAACTCGCTGAATCCAGAGCCGCCGATATTGGCGCTTCTTC
>DASPTY010000053.1:0-58220 GCA_035623175.1 Candidatus Limnocylindrales bacterium
AACAGTGCCGCCGCCGAGAGATTCGGGGCTGAAATTGAGGTGCTCGGGAGATTCGTCGGCGACCCAGAATTCGGCGCCGTCCACGGAGAGACGAGCGACGACGGAGTCGTTGTCGTCGAGGCGGAAGGCTTCGACGGCGCCAAATGCGGCCTTGTAGAATTCGACAGCTTTCGGACCGTTGTGGACGGAGAGCATGGGGGCGATGGAGGTTTTCCAGATTTTCGCAGCTTGTGGTTCAGTGGCCATGGTTCCCTCACGAGGCGGCGATAAGCGGGAGACATTATAGCTAGGGTTGTCGCTTAGAAATTAGAAAATGGAAAATGGAAAATAAAAAATAGTTTAGAGAGGCGCCCTCCGTGTAAATCGCGTCGGGTGTGGAAGAGCCGAGCTCAAACAGCTTGGGATTTGTGGAGAGAGGGCCCAACCGTTCGCGTAGGAGGCGGGAAAGAGGTCGTATAGAATCGAGGGCGGAGAAAGGTGACGATGGGGCAGGAGACAAGATTTCGGGTTGTGTTGGTGACGTGCGCGACGTTAGAGGAGGCGCGAAAAATCGCGCGCGCGGTCGTGGAGAAGCACCTGGCGGCGTGCGTGAACATCGTGACGCACGCGGTGGAATCGTTTTACACCTGGGAAGGGAAGCTGGAGAACAGCAGCGAGTACCTGTTGATGATGAAGACGAGCGAGGAGCGCTTGGAAGAATTGCAGAAGGAAGTGCTGGGAATGCACTCGTATGAAACGCCGGAGTTTATCTTGCTGCCGATTGTGGGGGGAGCGGAAGAGTACTTGAAGTGGATTGTCGAATCGGTGCGTGGAGAAGAATAAGTGGACATAGAGGCGGGAATCATGTGGGCTGCCGCAGTGGGTGCCCCGGTACTTCTTGTGTGGTTGGCCGCGCATGGCCGACCGAAGAGAATCGGGCGTGTCGGCTATCTGGTCACTTTTGCCGTACTACTAATTGTCGACACGCCGATTCTGACGGGCTTGTACATCACGCCTAGGCGGTCTCCGAGATTTGACATCGTGGATTTTGCGCGTGATATCGCCTTGCTCATCATCCCGATTGCATTTAGTTGCCTACTTTGTGCAATTGTGTACGGACGGCTTTCGAAAAAAACACAGACAGCAACTCCGCCAGACAAGTGATACTCCCAACGTCATGCAAGGCTATGTGGTCGAACCGCAACAGAGAGCAGGGAGATTAAACGTACAAGAGGGCCTGGTCGATGTCGGAGAGGATGTCTTCGAGATCCTCAATGCCGACGGAGAGGCGCACGAGGCCGTCGGTGATGCCGATGCGGTCGCGGACTTCCTTGGGCATGGAAGCGTGCGTCATTTGCGCGGGAAGCGAGATGAGCGACTCGACTCCGCCAAGGCTTTCGGCGAGCGAGCAGATCTTCACCTGATTGAGGAAGCGGCGCGCGGCTTCCTCGGAACCCAATTCAAACGCAAGCATGGCGCCGGGACCCTTCTGCTGTCGGCGGGCGAGATCGTGCTGCGGATGATTGGCGAGGCCTGGGTAATAGACTTTGCGGATTTTGGGGTGAGCGTCGAGGTGGCGAGCGACGGCGAGGCCGTTGGCGTTGTGCTGCAACATGCGGACGGCTAAGGTCTTCAGCCCCCGCGAAGTGAGGAAGCAATCCATGGGAGCGAGTCCGGCGCCGGCGGAGCGCTGAATGAAATAGATTTTCTCGGCATCTTCTGGGCGAGTGAGGATGACGGCGCCGCCAGTGGCGTCGCTATGGCCATTGAGGTATTTCGTGAGCGAGTGGACGACGATGTGCGCACCGAGATCAATGGGGCGCTGAAGATAAGGAGTAAGGAAAGTGTTGTCAACAACCAGAGTGCAGCGGCGCTCGCTGGCGAGCTTGGCCATGGCCGAAATATCGGTAATGCGCATGGTGGGATTGGTGGGCGTCTCGACGTAAATCATTTTGGTGTTGGGACGAAGGGCACCAAGAACGATGGCGGGATCGGAAGTGTCAACGAAGGAGAATTCCAAGCCGAAGTGGACGAGGAGCTGTGTCGTTAACCGATAGACGCCGCCGTAGACGGCTTCGGAAAGAACAATATGATCGCCGGGCCGCAGAAGGCGAAAGACGGAATCGATGGCGGCCATGCCGGAAGTGAACACGTAGGATGCAACCCCACCCTCGAGTTTGGTCAAAGTGCGTTCGAGAGCCTTGCGGTTCGGATGATTGCTGCGAGCGTAATCGTAACCACCGCGGGTCTTGCCAAGTTCCTCGTAGACGTAAGTGGACGTCTGATAGATCGGTGCGACAACGGCGCCGGTAGTAGGGTCGGGTTCCTGGCCAACATGAATCGCATTCGTTGCAAAGCCCATGAGCCATTCTCCTTGTCTCGAAGCACCCAAATATGCGGAAGGCCACTCCGTCCGGATCGGGAGATGTGGCAGGCCATCCAGAATGTGTTGGAGGCGGCCGAAAGATCGGCAGGCCTGGCCAACGTATGCGGGACATGAAAGCGATGGGCGGCCCGCTTGCAGTCTCGCAAACTCCAGAGGTATGAAAAAGTTACAAGAGGCAGAGCAGCGAGTCAATCGCGGCGTAGCCTTGACGTTTCCAGGAGTTCCAGAGAGGATGATGGCTATGAGAGTGCGAAGAAGCCGTTGGAGTTTTTGGATAGTGGCGTTGCTTGGAGTGCTGGCGACGGCAACTGGGAGCCGGGCACAGCAACAGTCCGAAAACCAACCGGCGCCACAAACAAAGAAGGAGCAGGCGCCGTCGCCGACGAACCGGCTCACGATCGAAGTGACAGGCGGCGAGTCCAACAAGCCGATAGAGAACGCCAGCGTGTACGTGAAGACGATTGAACAGCATTTGATGAAGGACAAGAAGTTTGAAGTGAACGTCAAGACGAATCAAAACGGAGTGGCGCACGTACCGGACGCACCGCTAGGAAAAGTGAAGATTCAAGTAGTTGCTGAAGGCTGGAAGCCGTTCGGGCAATGGTTCGACATCACGGACCCGCGGCAGGTGATCAAGATTCACCTGGAACGCCCGCCGAAGTGGTACTAGAAACGAGCGACAAAGAGGGAAGAGAAGGAAAGAGCGGTGAAGTTGTGTGATGCGCGACGTTCATCCGTCACAAAATTAGAAAAATTTGGCTGAAGCGCGGCGGAGCGGAAGTGAATTGCACAAAAATGGTGCAAACCGCATCATCGCATTGAAATTCGCGGAGTTAGACGGAGATTTGCGAGCGTTTCCACAAGGTTTTCCACTATTGTGTGCAAAACTTAACGCGGAAGAAATATCTTTGTCAGGCCAAGGGAACCTTTCGTGCTACAAGGTTACGAAAGTTTTCTCTTGGAACCGTTTTTGACCCCGACAATTCGCCGATGTTACAGTCAGAAAGACGGAATGTTTCATGAACGAGAGCAATAGCGGACCTTTTTCCCTTATGCAGATGTTTTGGGGCAACCTTGCCTCGCGGCCGCTGCGCTGCGTGCTCACGATTTTGGCAATCGCGATTCAGGTCGTGCTGGTGCTGATGATTGTGGGACTCACCTCAGGCGTCATTTCCGAATGGGGGAAGCGCGTCGAAGGAGTCGGCGCAGACATCCTGGTGCAGCCGCCGAACTCGTCTATTTTCTTCGCGTTCTCGAGCGCGGTAATGCAGGAATCGTTGGGCGAGCAGATCGGGAAACTACCGGGGGTGGATGAAGTTGCGCCGACACTGATCCTGAGCGACCCGAAGACGATGATGATTATCTACGGGATCGATTACAAACGATTCAATGCGTTGAGTCAGGGATTCATCTTCCGGAGCGGAGCGCCTATGGGAGGTCCGGACGAAGCGATGGCGGACGACATTGTCGCGCAGACGCGGCACTTGAAGGTCGGCGACACGGTGACGCTGGTGAATCACTCGTTCCAGATTAGCGCAATCGTGGCGCACGGAAAGGGAGCGCGGTTCTTCATTCCGCTGAAAACAGGACAGGACCTGGTGGGAGCGGAGAAGCGGGTTTCGATGTTCTATGTGAGGAGCAAGGGGGACACCGAAGGAACGAGGGCGGCAATCCTGAGGCTGGACCCGCAAAACCGCGTGAGGTCGATGTCCGAGTACGTGACGCTGATGAGCTCCTCGAACTTGCCGGAGCTGAAGCCGTTCATCAAGACTATGGTTGGACTGGGGATCATCATAAGCTTCCTGGTCGTGCTGATGAACATGCACACGATGGTGATGGAGCGCACGCGGGAGATTGGCATCCTGAAAGCACTGGGATTCACGCGCGTGGACGTGGTGGCGATGCTGCTGGGGGAGACCGCTGCACTCACTGTTGTGGGAAGCCTCGTGGGAATCGGGATCACCTTTCTGGCGCAGGCAATTTTGAAAGTGACAAATCCGTCCCTGTCGATACTGCTGACGCCTGGATGGGTGGTCGGGTCAATCGGGCTGGCGCTGGTCGGGGCGGCGCTCGGAGCGACCCTGCCGGCGGTACGGGCCTCAAGCTACGATCCAGTAGAGGCACTGGCGTACGAGTAGCTCTTGCGGGTCGGTTCTTTGCCTACTGGCACTTTCTTGCGCAATTCCGATGAAACTGATATGAGGGAGGCAGAGTGCAACGGGCGGGACCGCACGCGCGTCCCGCCCGAACCGTTTTTGATGGGGACGCATCGAAGGGGAAAAGGGTGGTGGGATGACGACGGAAAGACATTTGAAGGCGCGAGTTTTGGATCGACGAGAGGTGGCGGAGGATTTGTTCGTGCTGCACGTGGAAGCAGACGGGCCGCTTTCGTACGTGGCGGGCCAGTACGCCACGCTGGGAGTAGAGGTCGCGGGGAAGAGGATCGAGCGGGCTTACTCCATCTGCTCCTCGCCTCACGAGAACCTGCTAGAGTTTTTTGTGGAGCGGGTGCCGAACGGGGCGCTGACGCCGCTGCTTTACGCCATGGAAAAGGACACGCCGCTGATGTTGAGGAGGTTCGCCAAAGGACGGTTTACGCTGGATTTGCAGAGCGGCCGAAAGAACCACCTTCTGCTCGCGACCGTGACGGGCGTCGCGCCGTACGTAAGTTATGTGCGGACGGTGTACGCGGATTGGAAGAAAGGGGGCGGGCCCGTGCCGGGGGAGCACAGGTTGTTCTGCGTGCAGGGTGCAAGCCGTTCCTGGGAGTTTGGGTATCGCGATGAACTGGAAAAGGTGGCGGCAGAAGTGCCATGGCTGAAGTACGTGCCAACAGTGAGCCGGCCGTGGGAAGACGAGCGTTGGAACGGAGAAAAAGGAAGAGTGGATGATTTGATCCGGAGGTACTCGGACGTGTGGAACCTGAAGCCGGAAGAGACAACGGCGTATCTCTGCGGACACCCGAGCATGGTGGAAAACGGGCGCGGCATCCTGATGCGGGCGGGTTGGAAGAAAGATGCGATTCAGGATGAGGTCTATTTCCAGTCAGGGAAATAATAGACGGGTTCAGTCGGGCAAGACTGTAAGAATGTTAGGGTGAAGGAGCGCGCAGGCGTGAACGCCTATGCCTCGTGTGTCTAGATCGTGGGCGCTGCGTCCTCGAGGCGGTCGGCGACGTCGGCAAGGACCACGATAGGGACTGAGACGTGGACTTGCTCGGAGTCCGAGACCTCGTCGACGTAGAGTCTTCCGTCACGGACGGCGATGTGAACGTGTTGAGAGCCATCGCGGACGTCTACAAACTCGGCGTTGGGAAACTTTTGCAGTTCCTTGGCTATTTCGCGCAACACGGGAAGATACGGCCGAGCCTGGGAGGCGGCATGCTCCAAATGATGCCGCGGAGCCAGGCGTAGACCCATTGAGACAGTCGTGGCGGGCACCCAGAAGTGGACGTGGGAACCGCCGGAGCGGCTCTCATCCACATCCACGCGGATCACACCTTCATGGAAGACGTAGACGGAGGCGAGGGCGAGTGTGGCGCTGACGCCAAGCGCGGCTTTTGCAATGAGCAGCATTTGATGCCTCCCAGGCCTTACTGAAATTCCCTCAAACAGTTACGACACAGGCTGACAAGGCCTTCAGTGGCAGAGGCCCACCACTGCAAGCAGGCACCCGTGTCGCGTCCGACGTTCAGTCGGCGACATTCTTGGAGTCGATCCAGATGCGGACCGTGTTTTCGTCGTCCTTCACGCTGACAAGCTCGGTGTCGCCGTTCGAGGAAAGAGCGCGTAAAGCAGCAACGACATCCAGTTCATCCTTGCCTGCCGAGAAGAGGGCGTCGACAACCTTCATGGGGATCTTGACTTCGACTTTGGATTCCTTGGTAGGAGCGGGCTTTGCGGTGCCTTCCTTGTCGGCATTGGGCTTGGCGGCCTTGGCAGCGCGCTCCTTGTCCACGACATGAATGTAAAGATAGCCGGCATTCTTGGAGACGCGAACATCATTCTCGTGGCTCTGGACGGTGACGTACTCGCCGTCTTTGGCGTTCCGAATGGCGTCCAGAATGGCACGAAGATCTACTTCGTCCAGGTGGGCGTTGTCGATGCGAACCTTTCCATCGTGGAGACGGTCCTTATTGATAGCGGGAAGAACTTTCACGGCCAGATCGACAGGGACGTTGACGCGGACAGTTTCACCCTTATCTTCTTTGCTTTCAACACGTACGTGGATCCACTGGTCGGTCTTAGACGCAGTCTGTGCCAGAGTTACAGCTGGGAGGACAGCACAGGCCGAAAGGACGAGCCCGGCAGCAAGGCCGCGGAAACCCCAAGGGAGATGATTCATGGTGAAGCTCCTTTGAAAAAGGATACGAGGAGGGAGGGGGAAAAGTTCCC
The DNA here is from genome assembly GCA_035623175.1 of Candidatus Limnocylindrales bacterium. Lineage (GTDB taxonomy): Bacteria > Acidobacteriota > Terriglobia > Acidiferrales > UBA7541 > Acidiferrum. The sequence continues at coordinate 6,760 of DASPTY010000053.1, forward strand.
GAGCAGGCAGGGAACCTGTGCAGACCGGACGCTGGCGCGACTAGGAGGAAGATGGGGCAACGTCTAGTCTGGACTGACGACGCACGCACCCCCAGCGCTCAGAGATGACACGGTTGGACAAGCGCTGCTACTTCTTGATTTCGATAGGCGTACCGATTTTGACTGTGCTGCCGTAACGTTTGTAGTTGGAATAGCGGATGGTCATGCGGATGTGGACATCGCCGGACCGGAAGTGGAGCCAATCATCGGCGCGAGTGTAGACCGGGAACCAGAAACCCTGCGCGATGTTCTGGCGGTAGGTGCGAAAGCGAGGAAAGACGTTCTCATTGTTCTTGGTGACGATATCGGGGACGGCTTTGCCGTCGGTCATGACGATCTGCAGATCTTTGTCGTCTACCCAGACACGGCCCTGAAAGTATCGCTGGTTTTTCTCAATGACCTTGGGGCCCACATCGAAGACGTAGGTGCAGAGTTCGTCGATTTGCTGGCGACCGACGTATGTGACTTTGTACTTGGGGAGTTCGGTGGTGGTCAGCACGAAAGGCTGGACATTGCGGACGTCGTCGAGGTCCTGCTGACTGAGAAGGATGCGCTGCAGGGTACTTTGGGGAGCGAAGGTGACTTTCTCGAAGCGCTTCCCTTCAGGAGTAAAGATGATGTCGCTAGACATCCGGTATTCGCCATCGGGGCGGTTGTCGTCATCAAGTGTTTGGATGGAGTAGGTCTGGCTGTAAGTGTAATTGTCGCGCTCGGCTTTAAATTCGGCCTCGCGTTCGGCAAAGCGTTTGATGATGTCGTCCACCGGCATGGAGGGAGGATCATTGGTGATGGGATTGTCGCCCGGCGAGTGAATTCCTTGAGGAGGAGGAGAAGTGTGATAGGTCTGATTCTGCGGCGGCGGAGGCGGAGGTAGAGGAGCCTGCGTGCGGGAGGCGGGAGAGCCGGGAAGCGGACCGGGATCCTGAGCCAGCGCCAAGGAGGAGAGTGCGGCGGCAAGCAGAAACACAAGGAGCAGACGAACAAAATGGGTGGCCGAATCAGTCGTCAACGACACAACCAACCTCACTTCTGAAAGAGATCTCGCACTAAACATATAGAGTGTAGCGCAAAGCGTTGGGTTGTATGAAACGAGGAGAACGCGAGGGGCAGAATACGCGCGCGTAGTAGAATGCGGTGAACTCAAGCGGGGAATGAGGAGCCGACAGGTGAAACCGAGACGAGCGGTCATGGCGATGGTAGTTCTGGGAACGATGGCAATGCTTGCCCGGGGCCGGAGCGAGGACGGGGTTTCAGCCAGGGTTGATGCCGCGGTAGAAGCGCAAAGAAGAGCACAAAAGATACCGGGAGTGAGCCTCGTAGTCTGCCAGAACGGAAAGATCACGAAGGCCAGCGGATATGGATTGGCGAACGTGGAACTGGACGTGCCCGTGACGCTGGAGAGCATTTTTCAAACCGGGTCGGTGGGGAAGCAGTTCACCTCGATGGCGGTGATGATGCTGGTGGAAGAAGGGAAAATGGGTTTGGATGACAAGCTGACGGAACACATTCCCGAATCGCCAGCGGTATGGAAGGACATAAGCATCCGCAACTTGCTGACGCACACATCTGGGATTGCGGATTATGCAGGAGACGTCGGACCGATGGGGCGTGGGGTGATTGACCTCCGCAAAGACTATACGGAAAAAGAGCTGGTGCAGGCGTTCGCGAAGTTGCCGATGGAGTTTGCACCGGGAGAAAAATGGAGCTACAGCAACACAGGATATGCGTTGCTGGGAATCGTCATCCACCGCGTGACAGGAAGGTTTTATGGAGACCTGCTGCAGGAGAGAATATTCCGGCCTCTGGGGATGAATGCGACAAGGATTATCAGCGAGGAGGACATCGTGCCGCACCGGAGCGGCGGTTATCGGCTAGTGAAAGGGGAGTTGAAGAATCAGGAATGGGTGTCGCCGACGCTGAACACGACCGCTGACGGGGCGCTGTACACAAATGTGCTGGACTTGGCGAAATGGGATGCGGCGTTGGAGGGGAGAAAGTTGATCCAGGCATCGAGCTACGAAGCGATGTGGTCGCCGGTAAAGTTGAACAGTGGGAAAACGTATGGCTACGGCTTTGGATGGGACGTGACGACGCGGCAAGGCCGGCGGGTCGTGGCACATGATGGGGCGTGGCAGGGATTCACGATGAGCATCGCGCGGTATTTGGACGAGCACTTGACGGTGATCGTGATGACCAACTTGGATTCGGACAATTCGAAGCCAGGGAAGATTGTTGATGAGGTGTCAGCGATTTATCTTGAATCCCGAAGGTGAAAGAGAGATTTCTCCGCTCCGGGGCTGCGACAGGCGCCGCCCCTCCGGTCGAAATGACAGAATCAGGTTCTAGGTTCACGCCGGACGCCACTTGAGGAAGACGGCGGCGAGAGGGGGGAGAGTCAGCGCAAGGGAATCGCGGCGGCCCATCCAGGCGTGTTCGACCGAATGCATGCCGCCGAGATTTCCGACATTGGTGCCGCCATAGAGAGAGGCGTCGGTATTGAGGACCTCATCGTATTGGCCCGGACGGGGGACGCCGATCCGATAGCCGTAACGGACAACTGGGGTGGCGTTCATCACGACGATGACGAGGTCGTCGGGATTCCGGCCGCGGCGGAGAAACGAAAAGACGCTGTTGTCCGAGTCGTTTGCATCAATCCATTCGAAGCCCTGCCAATCGAAATCGACCTGATGGAGAGCGGGCTCGGCAACGAGCAGCTTGTTCAAATCGGCGACGAGTCGCTGGACGCCACGATGGGATTGGTGTTCCAAGAGATGCCAGTCGAGGCTGTGAGCTTCGCTCCACTCGCGGCGTTGAGCGATTTCCTGGCCCATAAAGAGAAGTTTCTTGCCGGGATGGCCGTACTGATAAGCGAAGAGGAGGCGGAGGTTGGCGAACTGCTGCCACATGTCGCCGGGCATTTTGTGGAGAAGGGAATTTTTGCCGTGGACGACTTCGTCGTGGGAGAAGGGCAGCATGAAGTTCTCGCTAAAGGCGTACAGGAAAGAGAAGGTGAGCTTGTTGTGCTCGTAGCGGCGGTAAACGGGATTCTTTGAGAAATAGTGGAGCGTGTCGTTCATCCAGCCCATGTTCCATTTGAGGCTGAAGCCGAGCCCGCCGAGATAGGTGGGACGCGAAACGCTGGGCCAGGCGGTGGATTCCTCGGCGATAGTGAGGATGCCAGGAAAGCGGAGGTGGGCGACCTCGTTGAGGCGCTTGAAGAAATCAATGGCGTCGAGGTTTTCGCGCCCGCCATAGCGATTGGGGATCCACTCGCCTTGTTTGCGGGAATAGTCGAGATAGAGCATGGAGGCGACGGCGTCCACGCGGAGGCCGTCGACATGGAATTTGTCCAGCCAGAAAAGAGCGTTGGAGATGAGGTAGTTCTGGACTTCGTTACGCCCGTAGTTGTAGACGAGAGTACCCCAGTCGGGATGCGAGCCCTGACGCGGGTCGGCGTGCTCGTAGAGGTGTGAGCCGTCGAAAAAGGCCAGGCCGTGTTCGTCGCGGGGGAAGTGCGCTGGGGTCCAGTCCAGGAAGACGCCGATGCCGGCTTGATGGCAGCGGTCTACGAATTCCATAAAATCGGTGGGCGAGCCAAAACGGCTGGTGGTGGCGAAGTAGCCGAGGGTCTGGTAGCCCCAGGAGCCGTCGTAAGGATGCTCCATGATGGGGAGAAGCTCGATGTGCGTATAGCCGAGGGACTTCACATAAGGGATAAGCTGGTCGGCGAGTTCGCGATAGGAAAGCCAGCGGTGGTGATCCTCGTGGACGCGGCGCCAGGACCCAAGATGGACTTCGTAGACAGTGATGGGGGTCTCAAGCCAGTTTTTGTGAGCGCGCTGGGTCATCCACTCGGCATCGCTCCACTGGTGCTTGTCGAGACGAGCGACGACGGAGCCGGTATTGGGGCGTAGCTCAGAGGAAAAGGCGAATGGGTCGGCCTTGAGAGGGAGGACGGTGTCGTCGGGGCCGACAATCTCGAATTTGTAGATGGAGCCTTCGTCCAGTCCCGGGATGAAGAGTTCCCAGATACCGGAGGAGCCGCGGAATCGCATGGGATTGACGCGACCGTCCCAGCGATTGAAGTCGCCCACCAGGCTGACGCGGCGCGCACTGGGAGCCCAAACGGCGAAGTGCACGCCGCTGATGCCATCGACGGTCTTCAGATGAGCGCCGAGTTTTTCGTAGGAGTCGTAGTGGCGACCCTCGCCGATCAGGTAGAGATCAAACTCAGTGAGAAGGAAAGGGAAGGCGTAAGTATCGTAATTCTCGATGACTTCGCCGTAGTCCGAGCGAAAACGGATGCGATAGCTGGAAGGGACGGGCGCGAGATCGCTCGTGCCAGGAAGCATGGCTTCGAAAAAACCGTCCGGGCGCAGCTTGCGCATGGGTAGCGGCTCGGAAGCGCTTTGCTCGGATGATTGCGAATCGGGACGTGGCCGGAGCAAGAGTTGTGCTTCGACAGCGCGCGGTTGGAAGAAGCGCACGGCCCAGCGGCGGCCTTCCGAGGACTCGACGGGGTGGGGGCCGAGAATCCCGAAAGGATCCGAATTGCGCGCCACAAGAAGAGAGTCGAGGCGAGCGCGAAGCTGTTCGGCGGCGGTAGGCTTCAGGTGAGCAGGATTGGACTCAGGCACGGAAGCATTCTATCGAAATAGCGAGGCAGGAACCAATGCTGATTGGGATGGACGTCTCAAGGCCGCGCGCATTCCGGTGAATGAGAAGTTTAGTGAGAAGCGGCCACACCGCTTGCGGCGAGAGGTATCCCGGGATAGAGTGCTCGAACATGTGGCGACCATCCAAGAGTCGCATGGTTAAGAGGTTCCGAAGGGAGAAACGTGAAGTGGGGCGCATTGCGATCGCAAAGGCGGTTGGAGTTTTGAGCGCGGTGGGCGTGCTCGGAGTGGGGGCGGCACAAGCACAAGACCGTTCACAGGCGCGCTCGATGGTGATTTCGAGGAACGGAATTGTAGCGGCTGAATCACCGTTGGCCGCGCAGGCGGGAGTGCAAATTCTGGAGCGCGGCGGCAATGCGGTGGATGCCGCGATTGCGACAAACGCGATGATGGGCGTCGTCTCACCCATGATGAACGGAATTGGCGGGGACCTGTTCGCGATTGTGTACGACGCGAAGGCCAACAAGCTCTACGGACTGAACGCCAGTGGGTGGGCGCCGAAGGCTTTGACGATTGAGATGCTCCAGCAGAAAGGGTTGCGGGAGATGCCCCAAACGGGAGTGAATGCGATCACTGTCCCCGGAACGGTGGAAGGCTGGCAGAAGCTCGCGGACAAATTCGGCCGCATGAAGATCTCGGAAGACCTGGAAGCGGCAATTCAGACGGCCAGGAACGGTTATCCGATAACCGAATGGGTATCAGTGTATTGGGCCGGGAGCGTAGATTACTTGCGCGGCGACGATGAAGCGGCAAAGGTGTATCTGCGGAACGACCGGCCGCCAAAGGTGGGAGAAATCTTTCAGAATCCCGACTTGGCATGGTCGTTGCAACAGATTGCCGATCATGGGCGCGACGCCTACTACAAAGGAGAAATTGCGGGCCGGGTCCTGGAAACAATCAAGCGTCATGGCGGCGTGATGACGGCGCAAGATCTGGCGGAGTTCTCTGCCGAGTGGGTGGAGCCGATTTCGACCACGTATCGCGACTGGACGGTATACGAAATGCCGCCGAACGGGCAAGGGCTGGCAGCGCTGATGATGCTGAACATCATGGAGACTTTTCCATTGGGACAGAAGGAGTACGGATTTGGGACGGGGAACGCGCTGCACGCGATGATTGAAGCAAAGAAACTCGCGTATGCAGATCTCGTGAAGTACGTTGGGGATCCGCGGGGACAGAGGCTGCCCGTGAAAGAGTTGCTTTCGAAAGAGCGCGCCGCGGAACGCGCGAAACTGATTGATCCAGACCATGCGAATTGCGACGTGACCGGAGGGACATTGCCGGGCGGCGGAGACACGACTTACCTGACGGTAGTGGATCGCGAAGGGAATATGGTTTCGTTGATCCAGAGCAACTACGACGCATTTGGATCCGGGATTGTGGCACCGGGGACAGGGTTTGCGCTGCACAATCGAGGCGCATTATTCAATCTAGATCCTGCCTCGCCAGATGCGTTGGCGGGAAGAAAGCGGCCGCTGCATACCATCATTCCGGCGTTCGCACAGAAGGGGGATTTGAGGGTCGCTTTTGGGATCATGGGAGGTTGGAACCAGTCACAGGCGCATGCGCAGTTCATCGCCAATCTGGCGGATTACAAGATGAACATCCAGGCAGCTCTGGAAGCGCCGCGATTTACGAAGCGAACTGTCACGGGCTGCGATGTGCAGATGGAGAACCGCATTTCGCAGAAAACGCGGGACGAATTGAGCGCGAAAGGGCACAAGATTCAAGTGATGGGCACGTTTTCCGCGACGGTCGGAGGCGGTCAGGCAGTGATGAGGGACTTCGCGACCGGTGTGAATTATGGAGCGTCCGACCCGCGCAAGGACGGCGCCGCAGTGCCCGAGTTTCCGATTAACAATAAAATAAAATAACTGATGGGGTATAGTACTTGCTCGTTCTAGTACGAGGCGTGCAGTACTGCAAAAGAATTCCGCGAGTGTGCAAATAGAGAACAGGGGTGCACCGCATAGTTCTGATTTCGAATCGTCTGACATCTCTAAGTCCTGTTGTATCAATGCGGGGCGTCTATCCGGGGTGGAGAGTAAGTTGCTGGAATAGCCGGGTTCAGGAAGGCCGCTCCCAACTCAAGTACAGGTCCGAAGAGATTCGGAGGTCGGTATGAAATGGTCGATCAACCTGAGGAGGACGTTGCAAGTGCTGGTGTCAGGGATGTGCCTGCTGATCTGGACGGGCAATGCTTCCGCGCAGACGAGCGAGATTGCAGGGGAATACGTTTGCTCGGAAGCGCACGTGGCGGGGAAGACGGTGCCGTGCAAGGCGCCCCCCTTGGCGCTCAAGGCCGATGGGAAATTTGAGCTGCAGGGACGCGAAGGTGACTATTTGGTGAGCGGGAGCTGGGTGGAACTGAATGGAACGGTCCTGAAATCGCGAGCCAAAATCGAGGCTGGGCACAAAATTGTGTTCCGGTTCCGCAATAGTAAGGGTCTGTGCGAAATGATATATGAGCGGCGGGTGGCGGAGTTGGGCAAGACGCAGTTGGGTTGAGGCAACATCTCAGGCTCTCGTAGTGCTGCGATTCATTGCGACATCTGCGCCTCTGCACAGGGGAATCAGTAATCTGTAATCAGATATCAGACATCAGATAGAAGAAGCAGCTTCCTTTGGTAGACGCCGCAGGCGCTCATTTCTGCAGCATCAAGTTTTCAAACAAACGCAGAGTAGCTGGCGCGTGGCCGCCGTAGTGGTTATTGGCGAACGCGAAGACGCGGATTTTCCGTTTGAGAAAGTTACGGCAGGCTTCGACCCATTCTTGCAGATCCTTGGTGCGGTCAATGATTGTTTTGTCCCAAGAATTTGTGAGTTGCTCAATGGCCTTGCGGTCACCAAGCCAGCGGATGTAGGTGAAGTCGGTAGTGATGGGGTCAGCCTTGACGAGAAATTCGCGCGGCCGCGGCATCCAGGGATGATCAACGAGAGTAAGCGCGATCTTGTGCTTGCGCAGGAGGTCAAACAGAGGCGGGGCAAGCCAATATTTGTTGCGGACTTCAACTGCGAAGCGCGGTCGGGCAGGGAGTTTCTCAAGGAACGGCTTCAAGCGGGCGAGGAAATCCGCGGGCGACGCGAAGGCCTTCTTGTTGAAATAGGGAAACTGCAAGAGGATTGCAGCGAGTTTTTCGCCAAGGGGTTCGGCGGCCCGAAGGAATTCGTTGAGAACGCGGTCCGTGTCGACCAAGACGCGTTCATGAGTGATTTCCTGGGGCGTCTTTAGAGCAAACAGGAAGTGAGCGGGGGTCTTGGCGTTCCAACCCTTAACGGTCGAGATTGCGGGGATGCGATAAAAGGTGGAGTCGACCTCGACAGTGTCAAATTGCGTGGCGTAGTAGGAGAGAAAGTCACGGGCGGCCACGCCTTTGGGGTAGAAAGCTTTTTCCCATCCTTCGGCGGTGAAGGAGGAGGTGCCGAGATGAAGCAAGGGCGAAAGGTTTTCCGGAGGCATGGCGAAATGATAATGCAAGCGGGAGATATGCGCGACTGACCAGGAGTCCGGGTCGCACGGCCAGTGAGTTCCTGTTGAGAACCTGGCAGAATTATTCTGAAAGTTCTGAGGGCTCTGCCCGCCCACAAATATCTGTAACCAAAACGCTCTTCATGAAGTCATAATAAGGGGAATTTCCCAGCTCAAAACAGAGCCAGGTCTGTAGGCGTACTCAAGCCTTCGAGGAGGCGGAATGAGAAAACGTTTCTATTGGATGTTGGCAGTGCTTCTGGCAGCAGGGGTCTATGCGTGGGCGAATCACCCGAAAGAAGCGCCGCGTGGGCAGGCGCAGCATGAACATGAAGGCGAAGGGCACCATGTGGACTCGCCGCGTGCGAATCAGGGGAGGGTTCCTCCCGCGCCAGTTAAGCGGGAGATCCACGCAAAGGTTGAGGGGGAACGGCACGAAAATGGAAAGGTCAATGGATGGCAACACGTAAACAATGACCATTGGTATGGCCACGACAGGCCGGACGATCGGCGCTTTCATCTCGATCACCCATTCGAGCACGGTCACTTCGAACATTTTGGTCCGAGTTACCGATACAATGTCGTGCGCATGGACCGGGATCACCGGCGGTTCTGGTTGCCGGGAGGATTCTTCTTTGAAGTTGCAGCGTGGGACTGGTCCATCTGCGCGGACTGGTGCTGGGATTGCGGGAATGACTTCGTGGTCTACGAGGACCCGGATCATATCGGATGGTACATGTTGTACAACGTCCACACGGGTGCGTACGTGCACGTGACGTATCTAGGCATGTAACGGGAAGGGAAGGTCCATGCAGTTCGGCCGGATCAGTAAGGAGCGGGCGTGCCCGGCGTGCCACAGTGCTGAGGTGTACCGCCTGAAGCGCGAAGGGCTGACGCTAAGAGCCGTGTGCCTGATACTCAACATGCGCCCACATTGGTGCTCGAATTGTGACACGTTCTTTCTGGCACCCGGCCGTTCCAAGACGGTCCGGACCGAAGAAAAGCATTCGCTGGCAGGGCGTGAGCCGGTTTCACCAGGCCAACCTCCGGTGAGTAGCCATCCACACTAACTCAGACTATTAGTGGCGCGCGGGACTGGGGTTCAGACCTTCGAATGGCACATTGAGAATGGCGTAGTGTCTCCACTCCTTGAAGTCGAAGTGCCACCATTCGGCTTCGTTCACGGTGAAACCCTCGGATTCCATGGCACGGCGGAGCAGGTCGCGTTGCCAGCGCTGCAAGGAAGTGCCACCCGGAAAATTGGGGAAAGAGCGCGGGGACATCTCGTCGTAGAGGCCGGGCATTTCAATGGGCAGGCCGGTCGAGAGGTCGTAGAGCGTGAGATCAATGGCACAACCGCGATTGTGGCGGGAGCCTTTTTGAGGATCGGCAACAAAGATCTTGCCTTCTGGTGGAGTCGCATCCCAAAAGATCTTGGTGACGTACCAGGGACGATAAGCGTCATGGATGAGCAAGCCGTAGCCCAGGGGATGCAGCTTGTGCAAGACACGAACGAGCGCTTGGGCGGCAGGGCGTTGCAAGAACGCGCGGATTTGCGAGTAGACCGGAGTGGAGAGGAAATTGTTGGATTGCGCATAGCGAATGTCGAGGTGGAAGGCGGGGTCGAGGAGAGTAAGTTCTACAAGGTCGGGATTGCGGAAGGGGCCAGTTTCGGTGGGTGGCTTCGCAGCAAGTGCAGTTTCGCGCAACTCCGCAACCGGTCTGGCTGGATTGACGTGATAGAAGCGTGAAAGGTCCGCACCGGCGTCGGTGCGAAGGAACGACTCCATCATGTAAATGAAATACGCCGCAGTTCCGGGTTGCTCGACGATTTCGTAACCCCAGCTTCCTTTCACCGAATCAGGGACAAACAACCTTCGCAACTTAAAATCGAACCGGATTTCTTGGTCTAGCCCCGAAGCGTAGTGCATGTATGGTCGCTGATCGCGCTCGAGGATAATGACAGTGCGCTTGTACTTTCCGTTGTTGCTGTATTCGTAGATTCCGACGAAGCGCTTCCATTCTGAGGGAGCGTCAGGAGGCTTGGGTCCGGGAAGGAGCGAGTGGGCGGGAACGGAAGTCTCTTGGGTGTTTAGGCATGCGGGCAGAGAGAAGAGGCAGAGACAAAGAAGGGCGGCGAGGAGCGCGGGGCTGGATCTGTTCACGAGCACATGATACTGGAATTTGTAATGCTCTAAAGCGTCCAATGCAAAGTCTGGTTGGCGGATCGCCTGCCTTCCTGCGTCAAGGGGAGCACGACTCCGTCTCTACATAGTCGGCGGCATCTACGCCGGATACCAGCGGGAGCCCTTGCGCTGCTCTTCATCGACTTCGCGCACGATCTCCATCGTGCGGGAGCGGCGGAATGCGCCTATTGCCGTGAGCATGGCGTTAAAAAAGGCTACCGGAGCGGCATAGGAAGCGCCGAAAGAAACGGATTCGACCGAGGCAAGGAAAATCTCTTGGCAGGTGCGCGCCAGGGGCGAGACGTAGGTGTCCGTAATGCCCACGCAATAGGCGCCGTTGCGGCGAGCCTGCTGTGCGCCTTCGATAGTCTGGCGTAGACCACGGCGAAAGCTGATGGCAATGACGAGATCCTTGCTGCTGAGTGACCGGACCGTGTGGGTCACGCTGCCGGTAGAGGTTGCAACCACGACCGGCAGGCCGAGGAGAGTGAGGTGGTAACCGAGATACTCGGCGAGGACGGCGGCCAAATCCCCGCCAATAATGACGATGCGCCGGGCGGCGTACAAGCGCTTGGCAAGCGTGGAGAATCGTTTGGGGTCTAGAGAGTTTTTCAAAGCTTGAAGATTTTTCAGGTCACGGAAGATTGAATCACGGGCGGGGCAATTCGAGACCGCCGCGGCGCCGGCTTGCTGCATGCTATCGAGGGAGGTCGCGAAAGCGAGGGAGAGTTCATGGAGATGGCGCTGAAAGTGTTTGTAGCTTTCGAAGCCGAGTCCGTGGACGATGCGGACAACCGTGGCAGGGTCTGAATGGAGACGGCGGGCAAGGGCGCGGACACTGAGCAGAACGTATTCGCGAGGATGCTCGAGGATCGGCCGGATGATCTCCTGGCGTTTGGTGCTGAGTTGCTCAATGCGTTCGGCCAGATTGATGCTGACGCTGGCAGGAGCGGAAGTTTTTGGCATAAACAGAGTAATTTACACGACTTGAAGAACTCCTGGCCAGAAGAAAGGAACACACCGAAACGTATTCCTGTGCCGAATCAGACAGAATCGGCTACTTTTTTGCGGAAGCTGCGGATTCTGCCATGCCCGGCGCAACGACCGGGCTCAGGAAAGGCATCATCGCCCGCAGTTTCGGGCCGAGCTGCTCAATCTGGCTCTGCTGTTCGGCTTTGCGCTTAGCCAGGAAATTCGGGCAGCCTTTTTCGTTTTCCGCGATCCAGGCCTTGGCGAAGCTGCCATCGCGAATTTCGGCGAGAAGCTTCTTCATGGCTCCACGTGTTTGCGCGGTGACAATGCGCGGCCCTGCGTGATAATCACCTTGCTCGGCGGTGTCGCTGACAGAATAGCGCATATAGCTAAGACCGCCACGGTAGATGAGGTCGACGATCAGTTTGAGCTCGTGGAGGCACTCAAAGTAGGCAACTTCCGGCTGGTAGCCGGCGTCGACGAGTGTCTCGAAGCCCGCCTTAATCAACTCGCTCACGCCGCCACAGAGAACCGCTTGCTCGCCGAAGAGATCGGTCTCGGTTTCTTCGGTAAAGGTGGTTTCCAGGACACCGGCGCGCGTGGTACCGAGGCCCTTAGCGTAGGAAAGAGCAAACGCTTTGGCCTTGCCTGAGGCATCCTGATGAACGGCGAGCAGCGCGGGAGTGCCAGCGCCTTCGGTGAAAACTTCGCGGACGCGATGGCCCGGAGCTTTCGGAGCAATCATGCTGACATCGACATGCTTGGGTGGCTGAATGGCGCCGAAGCGAATGTTGAAGCCATGCGCGAACATGAGCGTTTTGCCAGGAGTGAGATGCGGTTCGATGGCTTCCTTGTAGAGTTTGGGCTGGCGCGTATCGGGAGCGAGGATCATGATCACGTCGGCCCAGGCAGCGGCCTCAGCGGGTGTCTTGACAATCACGCCGTCCTTTTCGGCTCTTGCGCGCGAAGCGCTGCCTTCGGGTAGACCAACGACAACCGAAACGCCGGAGTCGCGGAGATTCAGGGCGTGAGCGTGGCCCTGCGAGCCATAACCAATGATCGCAACCTGCTTGACCTGAACGAGGGAGAGGTCAGCGTCCTTGTCGTAATAGAGATTTGCCATTGCGATGTTTGTTCCTTTCGTGGGCCATGGAGGCCGAAACTAATTGGATTTGACAGGGTGCAGCGCTGTGTTTCAGCCCAGTCCGTGCCGACCTGAAGGTGGGCGCCACAAAGCTCCGACTTAGCTTGAGGCCGGTGCAGCGTCCGCCGAGCCGTTCGACGCTTCCGCGGGGGGACGCAACAGGTCGCTGCCGCGTGTCATTGCGATGCGCCCGGTGCGAGCCATTTCGAGAACACCGAAGGGTCGAAGCACTTCAAGCAAGCCGTCGATTTTATCGACGGTGCCTGAGACTTCGACGATCAGCGATTCGGGGGCGACGTCAACGACGCGGCCGCGGAACACCTTGATCAATTCCATGAGGTGAGGGCGGTTCTGCTGGTCGGCCGCGACTTTGATGAGTGCGAGGTCGCGCTCAAGCATGGAGCGATCGGTGATATTTTCGGCAAGAAGCACGTCTACGAGCTTTTCCAGGCTGGCCTCGAGGCGGTGAGCGCCGCGTTCATCGGTGTGGGCGCAGATGGTCATGCGCGCGACTTCTTCATTTTCGGTGGGGCCGACGGTGAGGGAATCAATGTTGATCGCGAGGCGGCGCGTGAGAGATGCGACGCGGTTCAGCACGCCGGGCTTATTTTCAACATACGCGACAATGGTTTGCATAAGTTCCTCTACCTCAAATGATTTCAATTACGGTTCGGATGCGGTCTCTACTAACGGGTTGTTCGGGCGACGAATCATTTCATGGAGCGACGCGCCCGCGGGAACCATCGGGTAGACCGAATCTTCTTGTTCGACGCGGAAGTCAAGAAGCACGGCCTGATCCGAATTTCGCGCGGACTCGATCGTGGGGACGACCTCCTTGCGTGTGGTAATGCGTTCGCCGCGAATGCCGTAAGCGTTGGCCAGAGCCACAAAATCCGGGGCCACCAGAGGTGTGGCGACATAACGCTTGTCGTAGAAAAACTCCTGCCACTGGCGGACCATGCCGAGATAACCATTGTTGATGATGGCAATCTTGAGGTTGATCTTCTCCTGGACGATGGTGGCGAGTTCGCTGCTTGTCATCTGGAATCCGCCATCCCCGACGACAACCCAAACTTCAGCGTCAGGCCGGGCGAACTTGGCGCCAATGGCCGCGGGAAGGGCAAAGCCCATAGTGCCGAGGCCGCCGGAGGTAATCAGCGTCCGCGGCTGGTTGTGGTGGTAATACTGCGCTTCCCACATCTGGTGCTGGCCGACGTCGGTGACGACAACAGCACTGCCTTTAGTGACTTTCCAGAGATCGTTGATGACATGCGCTGCGTATAGATGGCCGCTGTCCGGAAGAGACTGGATGTCGCGGACGGCGGAATCGCCCTTAAGTTCCTTAATGTAGGCCAGCCAGGCGCTGCGGTCGCGGCTCTCGAGGTGCGGGAGGAGGCGGGACAAAGTTTCTCCAGCATCGCCGATGATGGCAGCGTCGACCTGGACGTTTTTGTTCAGTTCGGCGCGATCCACTTCGATGTGAATCTTGCGGGCATTGCGCGCGTAGGTACGGAGATTGCCGGTGACGCGATCGTCAAAGCGCATGCCCACGGCGATGAGCAGGTCGGCTTCCTGAATCGCGCGATTGACCCACGCTTCGCCATGCATTCCCATCATGCCCAGGTTCAGCGGATCCGTGGCAGGGAAGCAGCCAATGCCGAGAAGGGTCATGGCCACGGGAATACCGGTCGTGTGGACAAACTGCTCGAAGATCCGCATTGCGCCGGAGAGCATGATGCCGCGGCCAGCAAGAATCACGGGGCGCTTGGCGGAGTTCAAGAGTTCGACGGCACGGTCGAATTCATCCTGCTTATGATTGTTGCGAACACGTTTGGGAGGAAGCTTGGGCGCGGTCGCGTCCCAGTCGAAATCGGTGGAGGCTTGCTGGGCGTCCTTGGTGATGTCAACGAGCACAGGTCCCGGACGGCCGGAATTGGCGATGAGGAAGGCCTCGCGCACGGTGTGTGCGACGTCTTCGACTCTGGAGATGACCACGTTGTGCTTGGTAATCGGCATAGTGATGCCGGTGATGTCGACTTCCTGGAATGCATCGGAGCCAAGGACCTTGCTGCTGACCTGGCCCGTGATGCAGACCACCGGGGAGGAATCGAGCATGGCGGTGGCAATGCCGGTGACCATGTTGGTCGCGCCGGGGCCGGAAGTGGCCATGGCCACACCGACTCCGCCGCTGGCGCGAGCATAGCCATCGGCCATGTGCGTGGCGCCTTGCTCGTGCCGCACGAGGATGTGGTGAAGCTTGGACTTGCCAATCGCGTCGTAGACCGGAAGAATCGCGCCGCCTGGGTAGCCGAAGATGTGACGAACCCCGATCCGGGTCAGCGTTTCGCAGAGGATCTCCGCACCAGTGAGCTTCATAGAGTTCTCCCAGAGGAACCCGGCGCAGCGCCGGAAGCGAAACTCGCGGGAACGGAGGTGATGGCGCCGAGGGAGGAGGAGGAAACGAGCAGGGCATACTTGGCCATGACACCGTGAGCGTACCGGGGTTTGGGCGGAGTCCAAGAGGCGAGGCGCTTTTGAAGTTCAGCGCCGGTGACTTCGACGTTGAGCGAGCGCTTGGAAATATCAAAAACAACCATGTCGCCGTCATGAATGGCGGCAATCGGCCCACCCACCGCGGCTTCGGGAGCGACATGGCCTGCCATAAGACCGTGTGTAGCACCAGAAAACCGGCCGTCGGTGAGCAAAGCCACGGAATCGCCCAAGCCCGCGCCCACGAGGGCCGCGGTCACGGCCAGCATTTCGCGCATGCCCGGGCCGCCGCGAGGACCTTCGTAGCGAATAACGACAACGTCACCGGCCTTTATCGTCCCCTTATCAACGGCGGCGAAGGCGGCTTCTTCACTGTCGAATACGCGCGCGGGCCCACGGAAATTTTGGATATTGTGACCGGCGACTTTTATGACGCAGCCGTCGGGAGCGATATTGCCCCTGAGGATGACTAGGCCGCCCGTCGTTTTGAGCGGATTGTTTTTTGTGCGGACGACATCCTGGCGGGGCGTTTCTTTTGCGCCGGCAGCTTCTTCGGCGATGGTGCGGCCAGTGACGGTGAGGCAGTCTCCGCGGAGCAGACCGGCTTCAAGCATGCGCTTTGCGACGAGCGCAGTGCCGCCTGCTGCGTAAAGGTCGGTCGCGACATATCTTCCCCCAGGTTTAAGATCAGCGAGAATCGGCGTGGTTGAGCTGATACGGTCAAAGTCGTCGATGGAAAGCGGAATTCCGGCTTCCCGTGCAATGGCCAGAAGATGAAGAACGGCGTTCGTGGATCCGCCACTTGCGGCGACGCTCGCGATGGCGTTTTCGATAGCGCTCTTCGTAATGATCTTGGAGGGCGTGAGGTTTTTCCTCAAAAGGTCGAGAGTGAGTTTTCCGGCGAGTTCCCCTGCCTTTGCCTTGCCTTCGTTCGTTGCGGGAATGCTGGAGAGGCCCATGGGAGCGATGCCGAGAAATTCGCAGACCATCGCCATGGTATTAGCGGTGAATTGTCCGCCACACGCGCCCGCGCCCGGACAGGCGGAGCACTCGAGATCTTTCAGTTGTTTGTCGCTGATTTTGCCGTGGGCATGGGCGCCGATGGCTTCGTAGACGTCCTGAATCGTGACCGTATGCCCTTCGTAATGACCGGGAGCGATCGAGCCGCCATAGAGCACTAGGCCGGGAATGTTCATGCGGGCCAGGGCCATCACGCCGCCAGGGATGGTCTTGTCGCAGCCTACGAGAACGATCAGGGCGTCCATGAGGTTGCCGCGGGTCACGAGTTCGATAGAATCGGCAATCACTTCTCGGCTGACGAGCGAGGCACGCATGCCTTCGGTTCCCATGGTGATGCCGTCGGAAATGGAAACGGTATTGAACTCGAGAGGAGTACCGCCAGCGGCACGGATGCCGTCGCGAACATGTTCCGCAAGCTCCCGCAAGTGATAGTTGCAGGGGCCAATCTCGATCCAGGTGTTGGCAATACCGATCAGGGGCCGGGAGAAATCCTCGTCCTTGAATCCGACTGCGCGGAGCATGGCGCGCGCTCCTGAACGATGCGCGCCGTCGATTAAAGCGGAACTGCGGGACTTCAGCGAATTGTCAGACACGGCCGCTTTCCTCCGGAAATCTCTAGAGAAGGCCTGAAACAACGAGGGCCATCATCCTATCGCGGATGACGGCCCCGAAAGCGTCTCGGAAGCTTCTCGCTGCCTGCCATCACCCGCCCGCGGAGCTCCCGCCGACACTGGGGCTAATTCGCACGACACCACGGACGGCCGCAGGGGCGGCCAGACGTGAGTCAAGGTGGGCGATAGGCAACACGATGATCGCCCAAGAAAACAATAGATTGGGGGAGAAGCGTCAATGAGTCAAATTAATAGAAATGTATAGGATAATAAAAATTGATTATGGAGAGCCGCGGGAAAATCCTTCGGGGACGAGAACTTTGCTTCGGATTGGCGGGGTATTCAGGCGAGAGCAAGTCCCTTTATGTTGAAAGTTTGTAAAGCATTCGCATAGAAAGGCATCCCGCAACGAGAGGAGCGCATCCATTGACGGGTATGGCGGCAAAATACGGCCGCTAACATCTTCAGCAGATGCGCTGGAGCAGGCAAAGCGCGCAGGATTTTTACACAGAAGTGACAAGCCGCGACGCCCACGCGGTTACAGAATAGTTTCACGAAAGGTGAAAAAAGTGCTCGCAGAGAACACGACCGATGTTTTTGTCGTTGGCGGCGGACCGGCCGGGTTGGCTGCCGCAATCGCCGCGCGACGAAAAGGGCTTTCGGTCGTGCTGGCGGATGGCGCAGCGCCGCCAATTGATAAGCCTTGCGGCGAAGGAATGATGCCGGGGACGCAGGACGCGCTTCGGGAATTGGGGGTAGAGGTTCCGGCCGGTGCAGGCTATCGTTTTTGCGGAATTCGGTTTGTTCAGGGAAAACACGAAGTGGCTGCGGATTTCCCCGAAGGACACGGAGTGGGAATCCGGAGGCCTCTTCTGCACGGACTCTTGGTCGAACGTGCTGAAAAATGCGGCGTGAAGTTTTTTTGGAAAACGCCCGTGACGGGGATTTTTGGTGAGCGCGTGCAACTGTCGAAGGGCGCAGTGCGGGCGCGGTGGATCATCGGTGCAGACGGCGGTGGCTCGAGAGTAAGGCGCTGGAGCAAGCTGGATTGCGCGCGACAGCGTAAAGAGCGGAGCGCCGGCAGGCGGCATTACCGCGTAAAGCCCTGGACGGACCATATGGAGATTTACTGGGGCGAACGGGCGCAGGCATATGTAACTCCGATATCGGGTGAAGAGGTGTGCATTGTCGTGATGGCGGAGGAAGCTAAAGACGCGAATCTTGAGACCGCGCTGGAAGGCCTGCCGGAACTTCGAGAGCGGTTAGCGAACGCGGAATCGGACAATCGAGAACGCGGAGCAATTTCGGCGATGCACTCGCTCCGGAGTGTAGCACGGGGAAATGTCGCGCTCGTTGGAGACGCATCCGGCGGAGTTGACGCGATCACGGGCGAAGGACTGCGATTAGCGTTCCGGCAGGCCTTGGCCGTGGCCGACGCGATGGAGGCAGGCGATCTTGGCGGCTACGAACGCGTTCACAGGCGCTTGGCGCGACGGCCCATCTGGATGGGGAAACTGATGCTTCAATTAGGAAGGAACGGCCGGATGCGCCGCCGGGCGATGAAAATTCTGGGCCAGAGGCCGGAGTTGTTCTCGAGATTACTGGCGATTCACGTCGGGCACGCAAAGCCGGGAGAATGGCTTGCCACGGGTGCGGAACTCGGATGGGAGTTTCTTGCAGCTTAGAGGAGAGGCAGGTCCATGCGCGTGTGGGGATGGAAATCGGCGGGGATCGCGACATTGGCAATGGCGGGGATTGCCGTGCTGCTATCCGCGGCGCCCACGCGGTCCAAGGTACAAAAGCCGTCGCCAGGCGCGCAGGAGATTGTGTTGGATCTGGACCCCGCCCAGAGCAAGGTCCATTACACGGTCGAAAGCACGCTTCACACGGTCCACGGAACGTTCAATTTGAAGGGCGGGAGCGTGCATTTCGATCCCGAAAGTGGCAGGGCGGGAGGAGAGGTCAGCGTTTACGCGACCAGTGGCGATAGCGGAAACGGCTCGCGAGACGAAAAAATGCACAAAGAAGTTTTGGAGTCGCAGAAATATCCGGACGCGGTGTTCACGCCGTCGCAGGTGGAAGGAAAGGTAACGCTGGAGGGAGCTTCGGACGTCAATCTACACGGCGTCATGTTGCTACATGGGAAGGAACACGAGATGGTCGTGCCGGTCCACGCGGAGTTGGCGGCTGGCCGGTGGATGGGCAAGGCCAAGTTCGAAGTGCCGTATATTCAGTGGGGAATGAAGGACCCGAGCAACTGGCTGCTCAAAGTGAAGCCCATAGTCCGTCTCGAGCTGGATATGGTGGGCACGACAAAAAGTCCGCAATAAATCCGGAGATGCGCGTCCGGCCGGGTTTTCGTTTGCATATCTTCGCCGCTTCCCCCAGAATTAATAGTTTGGACGGCAGGTCTTGCTCCGAACTGCTGTGCCCTGTGTGGTTCCACCAATCAAAAGCAGAGGAAATCCATGGACAAGCCATCGAAGATTGCTGCGCCGAAAGGCACGCTTGGGGTTCTGTTGCCGGGAATGGGTGCGGTCGCCACGACATTTATGGCCGGCGTGGAGCTAGTGCGCCAAAAAAAGGCTCTGCCGGTCGGGTCGCTGACGCAGATGGGCGCGATTCGCTTGGGAAAGCGAACAGAGGGACGTTCGCCCAAAATCAAGGATTTCATCAAACTGGCGAAACTGGACGACATGGTC
This sequence comes from Candidatus Limnocylindrales bacterium, assembly GCA_035623175.1. Lineage (GTDB taxonomy): Bacteria > Acidobacteriota > Terriglobia > Acidiferrales > UBA7541 > Acidiferrum. Next base: position 26,069 of record DASPTY010000053.1, read on the forward strand.
TTTGGCGGATGGGATATTTTTCCGGAAAGCTCCTATGATGCAGCCGCGAAAGCCGGCGTGCTCGACCCGCATCATCTGGCGGCGGTGAAGCAGTTTCTCTCGAGAATCAAGCCGATGCCTGCGGCGTTCGACCGCGCGTACGTGAAGATGCTCGACGGTAAGAACGTCAAGAAGGGTAAGACCAAGTACGACATCGCGCTGCAGATCAAGGGCGACATCGCGAAATTCAAAACCAAGCATGGTTGTGCGCGCATGGTGATGCTGTGGTGCGGCTCGACTGAGGTTTTCATGAAGCCCGACGAGGTGCACAGCACCATCGAGAAGTTCGAGGAAGCGATGAAGGCGAACCACCCGGCGATTGCGCCATCAATGCTGTATGCGTGGGCGGCGATTACGAGCGGCATTGCTTACGGCAACGGAGCGCCGAACCTGACCGTGGACATTCCGGCGATGCAGGAACTGGCGCAACAACACAACGTGCCGATTGGCGGGAAGGATTTCAAGACTGGGCAGACGCTGTTGAAGACGGTGCTTGCACCTGCTTTCAAGGCGCGCATGTTGGGGCTGAGCGGGTGGTTTTCGACCAACATTCTTGGGAATCGCGACGGGGAAGTGCTGGAGGATCCGGGGTCGTTCAAGACGAAGGAAGAATCGAAATTGGGTGCGCTGGAGTTCATTCTGCAGCCGCACCTCTATCCTGAACTCTATAAAACGATTCACCACAAGGTACGCATCAACTACTATCCACCGCGAGGCGACAACAAGGAAGGCTGGGACAACATTGATATCTTCGGGTGGCTCGGCTACCCGTTGCAGATCAAGGTGGACTTCCTTTGCCGCGATTCGATTCTAGCGGCTCCGATTGTGCTGGACCTGGTGTTGTTCCTCGACCTGGCGCAACGAGCGGGGATGCGCGGGATTCAGGAATGGCTGAGCTTCTACTTCAAATCGCCGATGACGGCGCCGCAGTTATATCCAGAGCACGACCTATTCATTCAGCTGATGAAGCTGAAGAACACGCTGCGCTGGATGATGGGCGAGGACCTGATCACGCACTTGGGGCAGGAGTATTACGACTAGGCACGAATTCTAGGATGACGCACCTCAGCTGGTCTGTTACCACCTGTTGCATGCGGTAGGTCACGATTCGGATAGCGCAAGCAGGTATTGAGCCCAACCCGAATCGTAAACTTCTACTCGATCTCCATAGATGGCCTTGTACCTCTCCAAGACTTCTGGATTGCGCCCGCGTCGGACCACAGTCACCCTGCGGGGGCGTTGCGAGCGCGCGGCACGGTGCAACAACCCGGTGATGCCCCGGTCGTTCGGGTCGAGAGAGAAGCCAGCAAAGACGATGTGGTCTGACTCGCTTAGGACCCGTTCTGCCTTATCCCAAATAGCGATCAGTCCTTGATCGTCTGGCGTCTTGGCTCCAACCAGGGGAACAAAAACAGCATTGCGCTGCGTGGCTCCACAGCCACGGCACTTTCCGCGGCCCATTTTTGCCCTCTCAGCCTCGGCTTCGTAGATTCTTTCCAGAACGTATCTCCCGCATTGTTGGCACCTGCTCCATGAGATCGAACCGTAGAGTTTGAGAAGCAGAAGCTTCTTGTCCATGCCGTCCATTCGCGGGCCTCCAGATGGCAGCGGTAGGCAGAGATCCTCGGGGATTCCATAATCGATCAATCCAGAATCCCCATATCCGACAGGACCAATCGAAAGGTTCTCGACATCCCATTCAATGACGGTGTCGTAGTTCGTCGTAAGAATTGGATTGCTCGAATACAACGTTCTTTTTAGCCAAGAATGTGGGACGGCACCAACGCCCTCGATCCTGAGCTTTCGGAAAAGGCAGATTTCAAGGTTTTCCCGAGGGAAGTACGGAGGTAGATTGGCAGGGAAGCACGAATATATACGCTCAAAAGTGATTACTCGTCTTTCCCTCGACCACTGTGAGCTTGCGATGTATCTCTCCACCCGTTCGATTGCCTCGTCAAAGCCGACCGGCACACCGCGACGGCCCAGAATGTAGTCAAGCGTCAATTCGCCAGCTAGCGGCAAGCTTGGATAAAAAGCCTTTGAGGCACCTGCCCCCAGGAAATAGGTAGTCTCGATGCTCATGCCTTGAGTGTGACAGAAGAAGACGTGTGGAGAAAAACTTTCGAGGGCACGTCACAGACGCTCCGGGGTCTCCCACTTGCCGGAATCGGCGGAGCGGAAGAGGGCATCAATCACGGCCATATTGCAGATGGAGTCCTCGAGAGGATTGGGGACTTCACCGTTTTCGAGGATGGCTTTGGAGAAGAGATCGGCCTGAATATTGAACTGGTTGCAGAGAGGGAAGGACTCGACGATCTGGCTGCCACCGGCATAGAGATTTTTGCCGTCATCGATGAAAATTCGCACGGGCTTATCGGTTGGCGGATTGAACGGGACTTCGACGTCAATGCGTCCGGCAGTGCCAAGGAACTGCATTTTTTGGTAGTAGGCAATTTGTGTGGAGACGGTGAAGACGCCCTGGCCGGTAGGAAATTCGAGAATCGCGGAGGTGAGCCTGTCGGTCTTGAAGCTGGGGTCACGCTCGACGCAACCGATAACGCGAACCGGTTCCTCACCAAAAATGAATCGCGACGTTTTGATGGGGTAGCAGCCAATGTCCATCAGCCCGCCGCCGGCGAAGTCCGCGATGTTATTCACATTTGCGGGATCCACGTTGAAATAGCTGAAATAGCCGAAGGCGGAGCGCAGTTTTCCGATGCGCCCGCCGCGGATGAGTTCCTCGGTGCGGAGCCACTGCGGATGGGTGCGCACCATGAAGGCTTCGCCGATCTTGACGTGATATTCGTCACGGGCTTCGAGCAAGCGGCGAGCTTCCGGAACATTGCGGCTTAGTGGCTTTTCGCAAAGGACGTGCTTGCCTCGGCTGGCGGCGCGAATGGACCACTCGACGTGCAGATGATTGGGAAGGGGATTGTAGATCGCCGCGATTTCGGGATCGGCGAGAAGCTCTTCATAGGAGCCGTAAACTTTGGGAATGGAAAACCCCGCAGCCACAGCCTTGGCGGTGTCGAAAGAGCGCGAAGCGATGGCGGAAACTTCTGCGTGGGTGGAGTCTTGCATCGCGGGAATTACGCGGCGCCTGGCGATGGACGCCGCACCAAGGATGCCCCACTTCACTTTTTGAGCCATTGAAGTCTCCGCTCGTGCCCGTTCCAACTTATTGCCACAGATTATCGTCGTATTGGCCTGTGACGCAGTGCTGCAGGTAAACGCGAGCAAGTCTCAATCAATTTGGTTGGAACAGCCCTAGCCTATCGCAAGAAGGGAAGAGCGCCTAGTGGTGCAGGTCACAATCGGGGGTTGCCTAGAAAGCGAGAATTTTCACAAGCAGGCCGGCAAGCGCACCCCCGACGAGCGGGCCGAAAACCGGAATGGGCGCGTAGCTCCAGTCCGAGCCGCCTTTACCCGCGATGGGGAGTATGGCGTGGGCGATGCGCGGGCCAAGATCGCGGGCAGGATTGATGGCATAACCCGTGGTGCCGCCGAGGGAGAGGCCGATACCCCAGACAAGGCTGCCGACCAGATATGGGCCGAGGCCCGCCGCAGGTCCGGTTGCGGCGACGCCTTTCGAGAAAATGGCGTTCCCAACGAATACCAGGACAAACGTTCCGACCACTTCGCTCAGGAAATTAGGCGCGTAACGGCGGATTGCCGGCCCGGTGCTGAAGACAGCGAGCTTCGAGGCGGCATCCGGGGTTTCACTCCAGTGAGGCAGGTAATGGAGCCAGACGAGCGTAGCGCCAGCGATTCCGCCGAGGAGTTGCGCTGCGAAGAATGGGAGGAAGCGGCAAAAGTCGCCGGTCTTCACTGCTGTGCCGAGCGTTACGGCGGGATTCAAGTGGGCGCCCGAGCTGCCGCAGGCCATGGCGGTGAACACGCCGCACATCACTGCGAGGGCCCATCCGACTGTGATGACGATCCATCCCGAGTTCTCGGCCTTGGATTTCTTGAGCAACACGCCTGCCACAACGCCGTCGCCAAGAAGGATAAGAACAAAAGTGCCCATGAATTCGCCAAACCATGGTGAGAGCATGCCGATGGCCTCCGTAGAATTGCAGAAACTATTTCCCACAGATTAGCGGAAAGTGCAAACGAAGGACGCAAATAAAAAGGGCCAGGACGAACGCCCTGGCCCGTAGAGGAATTTCTATAGACGCTCTAGCGGCCCGGCCTCTCACCGGGATGTCCGCCGGAGGAATGGGGTGAAGACTGGTGACTGTTCGAGTGCTCGTTAGAAGGCTTCGCATTACTGGGGTGCGGATTGCTCGGGTGCGAAGTGTTGGGATGCGAGTTGTTCGAAGGATGCGGATTCGAATTGTATGTTCCGGAGTTCGGTTTTGAATTGGAGGACGAAGCAGGAGGCCTGTTGGAGCTGGCGCTGGGGGGACGATTGGCGCTTGCGCTCGCGGAGGCGGGGTGAGCTGCAACAACTCCGTGACCCGAGAAGACGCCGGGCTTGCTGGTGGCCGCTACGGAAGGCTGGCCATGGTTCTGAGAAGCCAGGAATGCGCGATTCTGGCTGGCAGCATGTTCATGTTGGGATTGAAGAGTGGTAGCGGGAGTGTGATGTTCCCGGGCTGCAGCCTGCTCGGCTGAGGTTGGCTGAGAGGTGGTGCCGCCGGTACCGCCGTTGTAGCTGACGTTGTTCACAACCGTCTTGTTTATGACGGTGTTGTTCACGTAGGTGTTGTGGATGACAGTGGTGTTCACATTAGCGACGGCGGTATTGTAGTGGTACACGCCTCCACGCCATTCGCCACCGACAAAGCCGACGCCACCATAGCCAAAGCCGTAATTGATGCCGCCATAGAAGCCAATATGAGGTCCCCAATAGCCTGCATGCCAGGCGTAGAAGCCGCCGCTCCAGCCCCAATAGCCCGGGGTCCAAAGCAAGCCAACGGCAGGGGCCATCACCCACGTCCCAGGCACCCAGTAGTAGCCGTCAGGACCGTAGGCCCAGTAGCCGGGTGTCCAGATAAATCCTGGACCTGGGCAGATGGGCTGAGGGTAAACGGGCAGCGCGGGAGGCCCGATGCGAATCGAGACGCCCACAGCGATTTGTGCCTGCGACGGAGCCGGCACAGCCAGGGCCGTCAAAATGAGTGCAAGAAAAACAATCGCTTTCAAAGTACGCAACATATGAGAATTCCCCTTCTTTGATATTCGACTGTGTTGCGGATCTTCAACCTCCCCGGAGCTTAATCCCCGGCCGGACTTACCTAATAAAACCCATGGTGACAAGAAAAGTTGTCAGCGGTGCCTAAATCAGGGAATTCCTGTTCCCTAACCTGAATGAGCGGCCGGGTTAACATTCACCGAGCGATTAACCTGTTCTTTAGTTCAGTGGCGGAAAGCGCGAATTTCCCTTGGAGGATAGGGAGGCTCTGGACTTCGGGGTGGGCAAACGTCAGAATGCATTTCGAGCAGAGCGATGTCCGAACGAATTGTAGAGTTTGAAGCGAAAGGCGAGGCGAGCGCGGCGACTGTGGAAAGAGTCACAAGTGCGCCGGTGTCTGTGCGCGCTGCCGTTGAGAGAATTGTGGGGCCCTCGGCGAAGATTGTGCTGGGTCCCGACGAATTCCTGCCCCGGGAGATTTGGCAGGCGTTGCGGGAACTGCCCGGACTGATCACGGAGCCGACGGACAAGCAACTATCCACGGCGGACGTGGGGATTAGTGGAGCGTTTGCGGGCGTGTCTTCCAGTGGTTCCGTGTGCATCGCGATGGGGCCGCCGCTGGCCGCGGCTGCCAGCCTGCTGATGCCGCTGCACATTGTCGTGGTTTCGCCGGAACGGATTGTGGCCCGGCCGCGCGATCTATTCGATCCAGAATGTCTCGGGGGCGAGGGCTTGCGGCGCGATTTGGTTTTCATTACGGGTCCCAGTGCGACGGCGGACATGGGGCCGCTCGTGCGAGGTGTGCACGGCCCGCACCGGCTACACATTCTCCTTCTCGGATGAACCAGATGGCCGAGAACACCACAAATCTCGCAATCGTTGATTCACCCCGATCGGTGGCGAACAAGCGCGAGAAGCGCAGGCTGCTTGAAGCGATCCGGATGTCATTGAAGATTCAGAGCCCGGCCGTCCGTCGCAACACACAGACGTTTAACCTCAATAGATATAGAGCTACGGCGGCGATTCCGGACTACGACGCGCTTAAGGATCGCGCCAGGTGGATTAAAGAGGACTCCATTGCGCGACTGCCTCAGTTGGTTGAGCAACTGCGAGAGACGGTGCGCGCAAGAGGTGGGCACGTTTTTCTTGCCGGTACTGCGGAGGACGCCTGCCGGTACATTCGCGACGTGTGCTTGCGGCACGGCGCCCAACTCGTCGTAAAAGGGAAGAGCATTACAAGCGAGGAAATCCGGCTGAACCATGTACTGCAAAAAGCCGGCATCGAAGTGGCTGAGAGTGATCTGGCAGAGTTCATTCTTCAGATCGCCGATGAACAGCCGTCCCACATCATTGCGCCGGCCGTGCACTATAGCCGTGAACGGATTACGGAGCTCTTCAAAAGGAAATTCCGAACGGATCTTCCTCTGGACACGGGTGAGGATTTGACGAAATTCGCGCGGGACATTCTGCGCGACAAGTTCCTGCATGCAGACGTCGGCATAACGGGCGCGAACCTGATTGCCGCAGACACTGGCACGATCATGCTGGTCGAAAGCGAAGGCAACATCCGCATGACCAGCTTGCTTCCACCGGTGCACGTTGCCGTGGCGGGAATGGAGAAAATCATCGCGGCGCGGCACGACATGGCCACTTTCCTGGAATTGCTGGCCCCCAGCGCCACGGGCCAGCCGTTGACTTCGTACACGAGTTTTCTGAGCCCGCCGCTGGCGGACCCGCCATTCGCACTGCCTGGAAAGCCGCGCAAAAGGCGGGAGTTTCATCTTGTGCTGATCGATCATGGGCGGCTGCGCATGCGGGAAGACCCTATTCTTCGGGAGACCCTCTACTGCATACGGTGCAGCGCGTGCTTGAACTCCTGCGCGAATTTTCAGACGGTCGGGGGTCATGCCTTCGGCGGGGAGACTTACTCCGGCGGGATCGGCGGATCGTGGGAGGCCGGCACAGGCACGCTTGAGGACGCGCGTTTCTCGGAACTTTGCACTGGGTGTTCGCGATGTGTGAACCAGTGTCCTATTCGAATCGACGTTCCGTGGCTCAATGAAAATTTGCGCAACCGGTTGAACCAAGCTGGCGAAACGTTTGTTGTCAGCGGGATGCTGTCCACACTCACAGGTGGAGCAGAGGAAGATCAGTCCGCGCCGGCGACGAAGCTGTTTTTTGGCAACTATCACTGGTTTGCAGAATGGGGCACGCGGTTGGCCCCATTGGCAAACGCCATCGCGAGCACACAGACCGCGCGCTGGGCGATGGAACGCTGGCTGGGGCTGGATCGGCGACGGCCGCTACCCCAGTTTCCAAAACAGACGCTTGCTAGCGTGGCTGAAGAATTGCCCAATAACGATTTGAAGCACCCTATCGCGCGAGCGGTTCTTTTTGCAGACGTTTTCACCAACTACGGAATGGTCGAGCGTGGCATTGCCGCTTTACGGCTACTGCGTGAGCTGGGGGTGGATGTCGTGGTGAGCGAATCGGTTTCGGAGGGCCGCGCGGCGCTATCGCAGGGCCTGCTGGCGACGGCGGCGGAAAATGTGCGACGGGCCGCGTCCTTACTGGAGCACTACCTAGAGGAAGGGCGGGACATCATCGTGCTCGAGCCAAGTTCATTGGCGATGTTCCGGCGGGATGCGCGACACCTGCTCGAGAGTGAGAAGCTGATCGAGAAGTTGCGGGACCACACGTTTGAACCTGTAGAGTACGTCGCTGCTCTTCTGGAGCGAACCGGCCGCGAACCGTGGGAGGTTTTCGATGTTGGGCGATCGCGCTGGGGGAACAGGCTCTTCTACCACGCCCACTGCCAACAGAAGACGATTGGTTGCGCGGCGCCCACGGAAACGCTGTTACGAGAGATAGGGTTCGACCTGGTTAGTTCTTCCGTGGAGTGCTGCGGGATGGCCGGGAGTTTTGGCTACAAAAAGGACTTCTACGATCTCAGCATGGCCGTTGGGGAAGATCTCTTCAAGCAAGTATGGGAAGCGGATGCGGGTGGCGAGCGGCGCGTGCTGCTTGCGAGCGGGACCTCCTGCACGGAGCAACTCCGCGCAGGCTTAAACCGCGAAGTGCTGCATCCGATTGAACTGCTAGCAACGATTCTTCGCGCGGAATGAATCCGTCATTGCCTCGAAAGAAGAGAATCAAGAGTTTCTCCGCGGATGGACGCATCCAAGAGCTGAATCGTGTGGAGTACCGGAGTGTGATGGCCGTTTCTCGCGAGCGATGATTGTAATTGAAGTACGCAACCGGGATTTCCAGTGACGACCGCATTCGCTTCCAGGGGAGCAATGAGCCGGGCTTTGCGGTCGCCAAGCGCGGTGGCTGCCTCCGGTTGAACGAGATTGTAGATTCCCGCAGAGCCGCAACAGAGCGGAGACTCCGGAATTTCGATGAGCTCCAGGCCGGGAATCTGCTTCAGCAGCGATCTGGGCTGTGCGCGCACGCCTTGGGCATGCTGCAAGTGGCAGGAATCGTGAAGGGCGACGCGCGCGCGAAGAGGCTTCCGCTCTGCGCACGGAGCAAGTTTATACAGGAATTCGCTGATGTCCTTACATTTGGCGGCAAAAGCGCTTGCGCGTTGCGCGTAGGCAGGATCGTCACGCAGCAGGCGGCCATATTCCTTGACTGACGAGCCGCAGCCCGCGGCATTGGTGATGATGGTGTCCACGTTTGCGTTCTCGAACGCGTCGATCGTTTTGCGCGCAAGTTCTTGTGCCTGCTCCTCTTCTCCGGCATGGACGAACAATGCACCGCAACAGGACTGCCCCTGCGGGGCGATGACTTCGCATCCTTCCGCGGCCAAGACCCTCGCGGTAGCGGCGTTCACTTGGGAGAAGAAAATCCGTTGGACGCACCCCAAGAGGAGTCCGACGCGCCTCCGCCGGTCGCCCACAGATGGAGTGAAGGTCGGGACAATTTCGAAGGAATTCACATTTGGCAGCAGAGCATCCATCGCGCCTACGCCCTTTGGCAGTACTCTGGTCAAGCCAGTGCCGCGAAACAGAGATTGCAGTCCGGTCTTTTGATAAAGCAGCAGGGGCCAGCGAAGCAATTTCAGGCGCTGCGGCTTTGTGAAGGTCTCAAACACGATCTTGCGGTGAAGGGTTTCCATCGCAGGGCGGCGATAATGCCGCGCAATCTGCGCCCGAGTCGCTTCGATCAAGCTCCCGTAATCGACACCGGATGGACATGCGGGCATGCATGCCACGCAACCGAGGCACGAGTCGAAGTGACTGACCCACTGGTCGGTCATCTCCGCCTTGCCTTCGCTGGCCATCTTCATCAAATAGATGCGCCCGCGCGGGGAATCCATTTCCTGTCCCCACAGGACATAGGTGGGACAAGTGGCGAGGCAAAAGCCACAGTGGACGCACTTTTCCATCACTTCGGGGGCAGGAGGGTGATGGCTGTCAAACGCGCGCAGGGAAGCCGGGTTTGCCTTCTCATTCGCCATGTAATCAGATTGCCCCGACAAATCGGCCAGGATTCAGCGTGCTCTTTGGATCTAGCTGGCTTTTCACAGCACGCATAAGAGCCAAAGCATCGCCGGGGTTTCCCCAGGCATCCAGCGCTTGTAATTCTCGCGGGCGATTCAGGACAACGAACGATGCACCGTACTGTTCAAGTTCCGTTCTTAAATGCAGTGCGGCCGCACGCAGTGAATTTGCTTCGCCCTCCAAAAGCAACGTGCCGATCCCAATCGCCTGGACAACGGTCTGCCAGTGGACGTTTTGCGACTCCGCCAGCCCGTGAAGGAGCTGGATTGTGAGCGCCAGGTGCGCAGGCAAGACCGAAAACTTTGCGATCAGGTTGTTGTCTCCCGCCGCTGAAAAAAGACACTGTCGCGCGTTCCATGTCTGCGCAGAGGACGGCAGCGAGGAGACACTCTCCAATATTCCCTGCAAACGTGTCTCCTGAGCATTTAAGCCAGCATCCGTGGCCTCGAAAAGAACGTCTGCAACAGGGGCGGCGCCGGAGCCGCAGCGAATCTGCAGCCCCGTATGGGCAAGCTGGGAATCCTGAATGGCGAGAACGAGCTTCTGCATTTCTTCAATGCTGGCTGTCGCGAAAGAAACCGTTCTCGAGGTCCGCGGCTTTGGATGCAGGCGGAAAACAGCGCGCGTAATGACACCGAGCGTACCAAGCGCGCCAGTGGCCAGCTTGGGGAGGTCATACCCGGCGACATTTTTTACGACTTTTCCGCCGCTGCTAGCGATGGTGCCGTCCGGGAGTGCGAGGGTCACGCCGATGATGAGATCGCGCAGGGATCCAAACCTTAGCCGCAAGGCGCCGCTGTCGTTCGTGGAAAGGACGCCGCCAATCGTGGCACGCTCGGGCCAAAGCGGGTCGAGAGCGAGCCGCTGGCCATGCTGTGCCAGCGATTCTTGCAGAGATTGGAACGTGCAACCTGCTTCAACGGTTACGGTAAGATCGGCCCAAGCGTGCTCGCGAATTCGATTGAGCGCGCCCGTTGACAAAATCAAGTCGGCTCGAGCAGGGCGATTTCCCCAGCTCAGTTTCGTGCCGCCTCCACGCGGAATGACGGCAAGCCCAGCTTCATTGGCACAAGCAAGCAAGGCGGCGAGTTGCTGCTCGTCGCGCGGTTCGGCGACGAATTGAGGTAGCACGCCGCAAAGCGCATCCTCGCCAGTGGCGGCGCGAAAGTGTTCGGCACCCGCGATTGACCGAAGTTTATCCTCAATGGAAGTAGTGGTAATCATGGCTTCAAAGAGCCGTCGTCTCTCCCTTCAGAATCGCTCCGCGATTCCCGCGGATTCCAAGGGGTGGGGAACGTATTCCCCGGGTTTCTCGCCGCAAATTCGCGGGGTGGGGAAAACTTTGGTCGGATTGGAGAGCTGGAGCGGATCAAAGGCACAGCGAACGCGCTGCATGGTGTCGAGATCTGGCTCGCTGAACATTTTAGACATCATCTTTTTCTTTTCTTCTCCGACACCGTGCTCGCCGGTAATCGAGCCTCCAGCTTCAATGCACAACTCCAAAATGCGATAGGAAAGTGCCTCGGCGGCTTGCTCCTGGCCCGGAATACGGCGGTCATACAGGACCAGCGGATGCAGATTGCCATCGCCGGCATGGAACACGTTGGCGACGCGCAGTCCGCTCTCCTGGCTGAAGCGCGAAATCTCGCTCATGATGCGGGGCAGGGCCGTGCGCGGAATGACGCCGTCCTGGACGAGGTAATTTGGCGAAATTCGGCCCACCGCCGCGAACGCCGCCTTCCGCCCCTTCCAGACCAGCGCGCGCTCCGAATCCGTCTGCGCCACGCGAAGATCCCAAGCGCCATTTTGCCGGCAGATGGTGCCCACCTGTTCCATCAGTGCTTCGACTTCTGGCACCGGACCATCGAGTTCCACGAGCAGAAGGCCGCCGCAATACGGGTAATTGGCGTGAACAGCGGCTTCGGCGGCCTGGATCGCGAGTTCGTCCATCATCTCGATAGCGGCGGGCAACATGCCAGCAGCAATGATGTCGCTTACCGCCGCCCCGGCTTCATTCGTGCCGGGAAAGGCGGCGAGCAACGTCTGGATGCACTCGGGGCGCTTCACGATACGCAGAATTATTTTCGTTGCGATGCCGAGAGTGCCTTCCGAGCCCACGAAAAGCCCCACGAGATCGTATCCTGGCGCATCGAAGGTTTTTCCGCCGAGATGAACAAGGGTTCCATCTGCAAGAACAACTTCGAGTCCGAGGACATGAGTTGTGGTAAAGCCATATTTCAGGCAGTGAGCGCCACCGGAATTTTCCGCGACATTTCCGCCAATGCTGCAGACCGATTGCGAAGATGGATCGGGAGCGTAGAAATATCCCTGGGGCTGGACTCGCCCAGTGACGTCGAGATTGATGACGCCGGGCTCGACGACGACACGCGCGTTGGGCAGATCCACTTCCAGAATTCGATTCATCCTCGTCAGGCTGATGACTATTCCGTTCTCAACGGGAAGCGCGCCGCCGCTCAGCCCCGTTCCTGAACCGCGCGCGACAAACGGGATGCGCTCGCGGTGGCAAATGCGGGCGATGGATTGGACTTGTTGCGTGTCCGAAGGAAGCAGAACTGCCAGGGGCACGACACGAAAGTTGGTAAGGCCGTCGCACTCATAGGTGTGCAATTCCTCGGTGGAGGAAATTAGCCAGCGTGCCCCGACGACGGCGCGAAATTCTTCCAGAACTCGAGGGCTGATCTCCATATCGGGAAAAGCATAGTACGGCGGCTCGGAGCGGAGAAGTGCGAATTGTGCGTGCCCGGCAGGCTGAGCGGTGGGCCCTTCGGCTTCGCGAGGACGGGCAGAAGGCGGCCCTGGGTGGGCCGGAGAGTGCCAGGTCAATGAATCACAAGCTTTGTAAACGGGAAGACATACGCCTGCAGGAAAACCAGCACTCCCACAAGGCAAGCCAAAGCAATGCTGTGCCAGAAAACATAGCGCAGGATGTTTCCCTCATGGCCGTACCATTCGGTAGCCGTGCTGGCCACAACAATACTCTGCGCATCGATCATCTTGCCCATGACACCGCCACAACTGTTTGCAGCGGCCATCAATGTAGGTGAAACACCGACTTGTGTGGCGGAGATTTTTTGCAGGCTGCCAAAGAGGACGTTCGAGGAAGTGTCGGAGCCCGTCAGCGCGACGCCGAGCCATCCAAGAAGCGTTCCAAAGAAGGGATAGAACATTCCGGTGCGGGCGAAGGCTAAGCCCATGGTGGCGTCCAAGCCGCCGTAGCGCGTCATGAAGCCGATGGCCATCATCGCGGAAATGGTGATGAGGGAGAAACGGACCTTGTAGAGAGTCTTTAGATATTGTTTGAGCATGCCCAGTGGGCCATATCCCATGACAAATCCCGCGATGACGGAGGCAATCAGGATTCCAGTGCCGGTGGCGGATAACCAGTTGAAGTTGAACACTGCGCCTTCCGCCGTGGGCTTCACTACCACCGGCGGGACACGCATGATCAAATTGTGCAGACCGGCGACGGGGATTTTGACAATCGAGATTTTGTCCAGGAACGCTTTGAAGTCCTTCAGGCCCCACAGGAAAACGAGAACGCTGAGAATAAGCCAAGGGACCCAGGCGCGAACTACCTCGCCCCTGCTGTGACCGTGTTCGCCGCGAGCGGCGCGGTCGACTTCATGGCCTTCGAACCCCCAAATCTTCTTGGGATGCCAAACAAAAAGTAGAGCGGTCACGGCCGACATGGAAATCACCGCGGATACGACGTCCACCAGCGTCGGCCCATGGAAATTGGACATGAGGAATTGTGGAATGGCAAAAAAGACGCCTGCGACCAGGCACGCCGGCCAGATTTCCGCCATGCCGACAAAACCGCAGAAAGCCCACAAAAGCCAGAAAGGCACGAGAATAGAGAAAAAAGGCAAGATTCGGCCGGCCATGCCGCTGAGCTGCAAGAGATCGAGACCAGTGACAGTCTGTAGCGCAATGATTGGTGTGCCAAGCGCGCCATACGCAACGGGTGCAGTATTTGCGATGAGAGAAAGTCCCGAGGCTTGCAGCGGCTTAAAACCCAAGCCGATCAAAATTGCCGCGGTGACCGCGACAGGTGTGCCAAATCCCGCCGCCCCCTCGAAGAAAGCGCCAAAAGAGAAGGCAATCAACAAGAGCTGTAAACGGCGATCTTGTGTGATTCCCATCAAGCTGTTCTGGAGAACCTTGAAACGGCCCGTGGCGCAGTTCATGTCGTACATGAAGATGACGTTCAGGATGATCCAGCCGATAGGGAACGCGCCATAGGCAGCGCCGAATACCGCAGTTTTGAGTCCCATAACCACTGGCATCTTGAACACACCGAGCGCCACCAGGATCGATGTAGCTAAACCAAGCAACGCGGCCCAGTGGGCCTTCAGACGCAGCAGCGCCAGGGCCCCGAGGAGCACAATGACAGGCAATGCAGCGACGAGCGTGGAGAGCCACCAATGGCCGAGCGGGTCGTACACTTGAGTCCAGTTCATGATCACTCCTCGATAGGGAACGAGCCTGCAAGTGCGCGCTCGCGTAGCGTCAATCAACTATGCGTGGAGACGTCAAATCCCAAGGAAATTGTTCAACCCGAACCAACTTGCACGGCATCAAATACATTCTTATGGCGCGAAAGTCAAGATGAGGACTCCGGTGGGGCGGCCAGGAATGGCGAAAGGCTTGTTTGCCAGAGATAGAGCGCGCTGATCCGGGCACCTGAGTGTGTCGAACTCCTGGCCGTTTCCGCTTATGAAGAACTGTGCAGCGGAGACAAACGAGCGATCAGATAGGTCAGGCAGAAAAATAGTTTGAGTGCCTTGGCCCGCGTTACCAAGTTGCCGTGGAAATCGAGCGCGCGGGCAGAGTCAAATGAAGGTTTTTTTCCTTGGATTCGAGGTTAACTTCGGCCTTTTCTTCTCGGCTGTTCAAGAACTGCGCGACGTAGCCTCCCTCGGGCGTCTGGAAAGTCATTACGCGGACGCCTTTGGCCTGGCCGGAGGTTTGGACGCGCACTGAGCCCGGCCGGACAAACTTGCTGAAGTGGGCCAAGTACCAATAGGTGCCTGTGTAAGTGATTTCGTGCGTAGTCTTGTTGACGATTACCACGGGATGTTGCGCGTTGGGGTCGGGGTTTCCGTGAACCGGTGATACAGCCCATGGCCCCCCGGTTTCGTCCAGGATTGCGTTCCAATACAGCCAAGCCGAAGTCCCCGCTTCCAGGTCATTGAAGATGATGTTTCCCCAGACATCGCCGTCCTCGAATTCGTATATGGGCAGCTTCTTGCTTTTCGGAAAGCCGGCCTCGTACGCGTAACAAAGTTCATCCATCCAGAAGGGCAGATCGGAATACTTTTTCTCGAGTGAAGCGATCTGGTCGAAATTCTTGAAATCGTAGCCGTGATAAGCTACCGCGGACACAAACTTGCGCGCAGCCGGATCGTCGAGGACCACGGGGTAGCGTCGGTAGGCGACCTTTCGATCGGGCGCTTCGCTGATCATCAGCTTCGTCGTCAATCCGGACTGCTGCAAGGCCGGGCCAACGAAATCCCGCAACAAAACTCTGATTTCCGGGTATTTGATCTTGGTGTAGACCTGCTCCGGTTCATTAAACAGGCTCAGATAATCCACCACGATGCCGTGCTTCTTGTACTCTTCCAGGTATTTGATGAAGTACCTTGCGAGGACCGGATAGTATTTTGGCGGAATGTCCTGGTGCTTCTGCACGTCGTAGAGCATCCAGTCGGGCGGATAGTCCATTGGAGCTTGCAGCGCGAAATTGCCATATTTTCCAGCGCGCAGGATATACGTGCCCACGCCATTCGGGCCGAAGTCGCGCTCCACAGAAAAGTGCTTCAGCTCCACGTCCCCAGGTGTGTCGTCATACGTGAACCAGGGGCCCGCGGACTGGAAGTCGGTCCCTCCAAGCGGCGTCTTCATTGCAGTGAAGCCTGCGCCTTCTTTTGGATCGAACAGCGCTCGCAGAACGGCTTCCTGCTTTTCCGGAGGAAGGGTGTTCAGGGTGATCAGCCCCGCTTCCATAATTGACGCTCCAAAGCCGGCCATCTTCTGGAGCTTTACGGAATCATTGATCTGGAAATTAAGATCGCCGGGGCCCTTCTTGCCGGAAAACTCGGCATCAGGCTTTGCTGTGACGCGGTCTCCTCCTTTCGACGAAACATAAAGCTTCACTGTTTGCGCTTGCAACAGGGAAGTGCACATCATTGCGGCACAAACCAACACCGCGGCTAGTATTCCGGATCTGACGCTCATCAGCTCTCTCCTGGACATTCGTACGTACTCAAAGCGTGAACTTCAAAGCAAACTCAATTTGGCAGTTGTCCGCCAACGTGCTCGTGTCCGCCGCACCGCCTGGCGCATCCATGTCTACCCCGGGGAGGCCGAAGTTCGGGTCATTAAAAACGTTGAAATTTCCTCCCGGAACTGGAATTTCTGCGATTCTCTGATCTTGAACTCCTTTTGAAAAACAAAATCGAAATCTTTCAAGTCCGGCCCACGCAGATTCCCGATAGAGGAATCACCCCACGTCGTTGCTATTGATTGGCCGGGCGCTAAGGTTGGCGTGGCGAACGCAGCCGGGCCATACTAGCAATCCGGCGTCTGGTAGCCGGGGTTGGAACAGGGTTGACTTGCGACATTGACGGAGAAGCCGTACGGATTGTGAATCATGTCCCATCCTGGAATGAAGCTACCCATATTGGTCTAAACGTACGAGGAAAGAGCGGTTCCTGCCTCCCTCCTTTGCACGGTCGTAATTCCAGCAACCTGCCAGATGCCAGAGAAAGAAATGCGGCGCGCAAAAATGCAAGAGTGAAATGCTTTTTGAGGGCCTCGTCGACCATGTTGCTCCCGTTTGACCCGATGTCTGAAAATTGATTAAATCGAGTTAATAAAGAAGTTGGCGACTCATGTCAACAGTACCTTTGGCCGTTCGTAATTTCGAGACCCCTTGTTTCAGTTGAATGCCTTGTCACAGGGTCAGGCATTTTTCGCCTCGGAGAGGCAGGTATGAGGTCCGCAATTGCTTTCTTTTTTGCGCTGCCGTATGCGTTTGCCATTCCGCAGCAGGATTCCGCACTGCACCCCCCAAAACGATTGGAAGTACTTTACGACAAAACATTTCTCGTCTTCACTCCGCATCCCAATGACGATGTATTCGGCGCTGGTGGCACGATTGCCCTCCTCAATCGCAACCACAACAAGGTATTTATCGTAGTGTACACGAACGACGACAAATGTCCCTGCGATCTCGACATGAATTTTCATTGGCTGGCCCAGATTCGCGATGAGGAGCCTCGCAAGGATGGCCACTTCGTCGAGCCTTTCCGTTACGCAACAGGGTTCAATCAGTTTTAGTCTTTTTGATACAGGTCAGGAGAATTTATGGCGGAACTCGCATTGAAGGGCGGCAAGAAATCCAAACGAAAGCCCTTTCCCGTTTGGCCGCACTATGACGACGCGGAACGCAAGGCGCTGATGAACGTGCTCGAAAGCCGCGTCTGGTGGCGAACTCCCGGAACCCACACACTGGCTTTCGAACAGGAATTTGCGAAATTCCATGGTGCGAAGCACGGACTTGCCGTGACAAACGGCACCGCGGCACTGGAAGTTACGATGTCTGCTCTCGGCATAGGTCCGGGTGATGAGGTGATCCTTCCGGATTTCACTTTTGTTGCAACCGCCAGCGCGGTTCTTTATGCAGGAGCGATGCCGGTTACGGTCGACGTCTCTCCGCAAACCTATTGCCTGGATCCTGCGCTCGCTGAAGCGGCGGTCACGGCACGCACGAAGGCGATCATCGCCGTGCACATGGGCGGACACCCAGCGGATCTGGATGCACTCGGAGACTTGGCCAAGCGGAAGGGAATTGCGCTGGTGGAGGATAGTGCGCACGCCCACGCCACGGAGTGGAAGGGCAAGCGCATCGGTACTTATGGCACGGCGGGCACATTCAGCTTCCAGGCGAGCAAGCTCATGACCGCGGGCGAAGGCGGCATGATCGTCTCCAATGACGACGCGTTCGAAAAGCAGGCGCGCAGCGTTCACGATTGCGGCCGAATGCCCGGTGAATGGTTCTATAGCCACTTCATCAACGGTTCCAATTACCGGCTCAGCGAGTGGCAGGGCGCGGTGCTCAGCGCGCAACTCAAGCGCCTCGATGCACAGACCAAGCACCGACATCAGAACGCTCGCCTGCTCGATAAACTCCTTGCGCAGATCCCCGGCATTACGCCGCAGAAACTCGATCCGCGCTGCACGCGCAACGGGCATTACGCGTACATCTTCCATGTGGATTCCAAGCAGTTTGCCGGGGCCAGCACGGAAAAACTGATCGAGGCCATGATCGCCGAGGACATTCCGAATCAGGCCAGTTATCCGCCGGTTCATGCCCTCGAGGTTTTTCAGAACGGCGAATACCGCAAGCGTCTTTCCGGGACACAGGCTAAAGAGCCCCACGTATTTCTGCAGGCCAGCTACCCCAACACACAGCGCGCGGCCTTCAAAACCATCTGGATTCCACAACCCGCGCTTTTAGGCGACGAAGAAGACATGCACGAAATTGCGGCTGCTTGGAGCAAAATTCAGAAATTCGCGAAAGAGCTCGTGTGATTCGCGTCGAAAAAAAGGAATACCGAGACTGGCCAAACACCTGGTTCCTGTCCAATGATGCTATCGAACTCGTGATTTTGGCCGATGTCGGCCCGCGCGTGATGCGCTATGCCTTCCGCGGCGGAGAAAACCAGTTTCACGAAATCGCCGAGCATACCGGCCTCTGCGGGGGCGGGGAATTTCGACTCTATGGCGGCCACCGCCTTTGGGCCTGGCCCGAAGTGGAGCGCACCTATTATCCGGACAACGGCCCCGTGTCAGTTACTCCACGTTCTGACGGCGCAACCTTTACCGCTCCCATCGAGTCCGCACCTCCGGGGACCTCACTCCAGAGGCAAATCTCCGTCACGCTCGATGAGCAGGCAACTCACGTCAAGCTCATCCACACGATTAGCAATCATGCTTCGACTACAACCGAACTGGCCGTCTGGACTCCCACGGTTCTGCGTCCGGGAGGCCGCGCCATCCTCCCCTTTCCGCCGCGCGCCGCGATGGACAATGACCACTTCCAGTCCGTTTCGCCGCTCACCCTGTGGTCTTTCACCGATTTCACGGACAGCCGATGGATTCTTGGTCAAGAATTTCTGCAACTGGTCCAGCAGGAAGCGCCATTGGGGCGCTTTCCCGAACAAATGAGTGGCCTGTTCAATTCCGAGGGGTGGGGAGCATACGTGCGCTCAGGTTGCGTCTTCCTGAAGCGTGCACTTGTGTGGACAGGCGCGACATATCCGGACTTCGGTTGCAATTTCGAGATCTTCACAAATGCAGAGTTCCTTGAGCTTGAGACCCTCGGTCCCATCGTCAGACTGCAACCGGGCGAATCCACGCAGCACACGGAACACTGGTGGCTTTTCGATGGAATCCCGCCCATCACCACGGAGGATGACATCCGATTTGAGATACTTCCGCTCGCCGTGAAAACTGCGGTTTACTAGCTGGGCAGGGAGCTGCCATTTTGCCTGATTCTTCCCGTCGTTTGAGTTGGCTTTTTCCGATTCGCGGTCAGAAAGTGACTTTTGCTGCAATCTGCAGAACGCGTGCAGCACGCGCGCCGACATAATACATATATATACAGCAGATAGAACTAGGCGGTGATAGATCTCTGCGCTCACCGCTTCTGAGTGGAACACACCAAAATGATTTCAGGTCCCAATTGGAACAGGATGGCAGGGGATTGATACAAGAAGTCTGGATTCGTGCCCGGTGCCGCATGCATCACGATTTTTGTGAAGTGTGCAGCGTAAGCCTTTCTCTACATAGTCCGAACCAGACCCTTGTTGTTTCTTGGAAGCCGGACAAAGAAAAAGGCCGGAATCCTGGCTTCCGGCCTTCTGCATCTCAGATTGGTTGCGGGGGTCAGATTTGAACTGACGACCTTCGGGTTATGAGCTAGTACAAATACACATGGCCCGCTGATTCTGCGCGATTTAGCCGCTATTCAACCGACCTCACTTCTTTCCCAAATCTTTCCCACGTACTTTTCCGGTTACAGCGCTAACGTTAATCGGGCACTTAGCACGCAAAGTTGGTGTCTACTATGGTGGAGTAAGCTCGGAGCAGTCGAATGCCCCAGAGCAAGATTCTAAATCCGCAAGTAATTGTCCTCTTTGGAATCTCCCTTTTGTTGGGAGGCTGCAAGCAAGCCGTTTCGCCGCCGAAGATTGAAACTGTTCCAACTGTTTCGGTAGACGAACTTCTGGCCAATCCCCAGAGCCACGCCCATACAATGGTCAAGGCAAGTGGATGTTTCGTGCTTGGTTTGGAAAGCGTGACACTACTTTCATGCGGTGCTGGTGGGCAAGGCAAAGCGATTTGGGTCGAAGACGCAAGATTCGTTCGGGAAATGCAAAAGCACAGGCTTCCCGACGTGCCGGATGCAATACCGAAGGGATTGGAAAAGCCCTCAATTCAGAAAGAGCTATTCACATACGACGAGAAGCGCAATACGGAGGCATGGAAAAAACTAACTCCATCGCCGGACCGGGAGCAGACAGTGTTAGAGGTAGTGCTGCTGGGACAGTTCGAGACCGCTGCGGTTCCCCTACTGGCGCAATCGGCCTTCGGTCATCTCGGCGCTTATTCCCATGAGCTAATTCTTGCCGATGTCTTGAGCGCCAAACCCGCGGAGTTTCCCAGCGAAACAGAACAAACGGAATCCTCACATGTCGTCAATACAAGTGTGTGTGAAATTGTAGGGGATGTACTACGTTTCGTGGGTAAGAGAGTTCGATTCTCCGCCAAGTTTCAGAGTGATGGCTTTGAGTACAGTGTGCTCACGGACCCTGAGTGCGGCAGGGGTATTGAACCCTTTGTGCCTGATGAAATCGACCAGCATCCGGATATTCAAGCCTTCGACCATGCTCTTGATGCGGGAATACGCGGAACAATCGACAAGCATATAGTCGCAACCTTCACGGGGCGATTCGTCCTACGCAATTCCGACTCATCACGTCTTCGATTTGTCCTAAACATCGAACGAGTCGACCACCTTAAAGTTACGCTAGTCGATATGAAGCCGCACATACCACAATCGGGCAGCGGTTCTTGAGGCGGCGACGGTCCCAGAGCCATTATCGGCGGTTCCTGAAATGACCATCGTCTTATGAGCTAGTACAAATACACATGGCTACCGATTCCGTTCATAGATACGCTCGATAATTCGCTGTTGGCGGGTGGGCGGGTGGCCGACAAATATGCGAACGAGAGATTGTTGGGTGCCGCATCCTTGCGGTTTTTGCAAGGGTGCGGACTTTCCCTAGTTGCGCCACCGAAACAAAAAGGGCCGGTTCCTGGCACCGGCCCTGCAATTCACGAATTGGTTGCGGGGGTCAGATTTGAACTGATGACCTTCGGCCCTCGAGTTCCGCTGGTTTTGCGGAACTCGAACACAAACAAAGTCAGCCCGGCGAGCTCATGACCTTGCCAAAGCAAAAAGGCTCAAGCGATCAGCTTGAGCCTTCATGGTTGCGGGGGTCAGATTTGAACTGACGACCTTCGGGTTATGAGCCCGACGAGCTACCAGGCTGCTCCACCCCGCAGAACCACTATAGCGGAGCAGGTCTCACGGCGTCAAATTGAAGCGCCCCACATTCGTGTGCTCGATTTGCTCTCTAGAGATTCAGATTTGGAGTGAAGTGTAAGTCACCAAGTACTGTAGAGGGTCCCGTCACTGGCGTTTTGCTCGCAGCCGGAATGAACATCATCCACCCCCGTTCCCGTTTGATCGGGTGAAATCACGGTATCTCCGTAGTGGAGCACCCAATCCGTGTTCTGGCAGACGGGGTCTTTGGGAACCGCATGGAGATAGTGGGCATCGACGAGATCCTGCAGGGATTGCGGAGCTTGCAGTTTGTCCATGGTGTAGTTGTCGATGGCGGTACGCATAGTCTGAAGGTCTTCCTTGAGCACCGCTTCGCGCGCGTGCCGGAGTGAGGTCTCATACATTCCCACGGCCACGCCAACGAGGATGACGATGATGGAAATCACGATCATCAGTTCGATGAGAGTAAAGCCGCGTTCGCCGCGCCGCGCACATCCCAGCCACCCAAGCCGATTAGGCGCGCCGGCAGACTTCCGAGTCAATTCAGATCTGCAGATCATCGTCATCTTCTTCGCATTCTACCAGTCCGAATACTTTGTGCCATCCATGGCTATTCCAGTGGACTTGGAGTAGACGTCGAAGACGTCTTTTCCTCCCCAAGTTGTGGAGTCCAAATCATCCTCTACGGAACGCAAACCCCAGTCCGCTTTGCCGGTCATCGGGTCGACCGGAATGCTGCGCAGAAAACGAATCTTCTTTGTGCTGCTGCCTGAGCCACCCATGCTGCCGCCAATTGAGCCAGACCCGGCACCAATTCCAACCAAAGAAACGCCCTTAACGAGCGTCTCGAGGTCTGGCGGATAGCCGCCGGTAGAAATATCGGCGCGGATCTGGCCGTGATCGGCGAGATATTTATAGTAGTCGATGGCTTCTCGCATTCTCACCAGATCATTCCGCAGTTCAGTTTCCTTCTGCCGGATGATGGTGTAACGCGCAACGGGCAATGCCGCGGACGCAAGCACCATGAGTATCGCGCACGATACAATGAGCTCGAGCAGGGTCATTCCCGCATCGGAGCCACCTCGGCGGTGATTGTTGCAATTGGCCATTGTGCGGTCCCTGTGCCGAACGTTCACTGAACCTTGAGCGTCGCTTCGCCCGTCACCAGGGGAATGGACTTTTGCTGTGAGTCCTTGGCATTAATTTGGACAATCGAGAGATTGCTTGAGCCGGCCGAGAGGGCCTTGATCACCACGCCAAGGAGTGTTCCGCTACCGCTGACGCCGGGGGTGTTCGGTTGGCGCGTTGCGGATATTATGGCCTGGCCATGCTCCTTGTCTACGCGCTGGACGATGGCGATCTCCTGCGTGCCTCCGGAGAGGAAGCCTCCGTGCCGCACTTCTTCGATGCTGATCACAGCGGGGTTGTATTGCAGCATCATCGGGATAGAAAAGAGATCCGAAACATTATCAACCGAGATGCCGATGGTGGCAGTTTGACCCGGACTGAGATTCAGCATGGCAGGCTCAAAATAAATTCGCGGGCCCGAAATCTGCGGGGCCACCGATGCTGAAGCGGGGGCCGCTGACGCAGGCACAAGCGAGCCGGATACCGGCGTTGCTTGGGGAGCCGGGTTGGATGCGGGTGCCCTGGCGTCGAGCTCGCGGCGAACCGCAGGGAACGATTCGGTGCCGGCGTAAAGTCCGCGCAAGTTGGATTTTGTCCACTCTGGCATCCGCACCACGCGGGGAATCAGGACGATGATGTCCTCATTGTCCTGATGTTCGAGGTTCTCCGAAGAAAACAGATGCCGCATGATCGGAACCTTTGCTAGCCATGGCCACCCGTTCAGTGTCTTGGTGTCCGTGCGATTGATCAAACCGCCCAGGATGCTGACCTCGCCTTCCTTTAGCCGGATCTCATGTTCGATCTTGCGCTGGCTGATGATCGGCTGCTGAATGCCGCCAATGGTGGACTGTCCGGTAACGGCCGAAACTTCGATCTGGAGCTTCATGCTGACATCGCGGTTTGGATGGACATGCGGAGTAACGTCCATGTTGACGCCGACGTCGATGTACTGGAATTGCGTGTTCACCAGGGGATTCACAAAGCCGGCGCCGGCGGTCGACCCAACGCCGACACCTGCCTGGAAACTCCCCGTGGCGACAGGCACGCGGTCGCCAATGCGGAGCTTGGCGGCTTGGCCATCAATGGCGCGAATTTCCGGGTTTTCAATGATCCTGGTGGTGGTATCGGTCATGAGGAAATTGGCGGTAGCGCTCGGAATCGTGAAGGCCACGTCACTCTGGTTCAGATGCCGCAATTGATTCAGGGTAATCGAGTTGCTACTGGTCGTAGTCGTGGTAGTGGACGTCGAACTGGTGGAACTGCTGGTGGAGTTCGGGTTGATGGCAACAGTTGTGCTCTGTGGCGGCAGGATGCCCAGATTTCGGAGGTGATCCGTGCGGGCCTCAAGCACCTCGACCTGAATGATCACTTCCGGCTTGGCCTTGTCGATGTCCTTGATTATCTTTTCGATGAGCGCGAGCTTATCCGGGGTGTCCCGGACAACAATGGCATTTTGTGCGTTCACCTGCGTAACGCGCTTTAGGTCCAGCAACTGGCGGATTCCGGTGGTGATTTCGGTGAGATCCTGAGCGACGGCCACGTTACTTAGATAGAAGGTGCGCACCACCTGCTCTTCATAATCGCGACGCTTCTGGGTCTGGTCCGGGATGACGATGATGAGGTTTTCCGTAATGGGTTTCCAGAAGGTCTTGCTCTCTATCGCAGCGATGTTCAGCGCCTGCTCAAGGGTGACATTGTTCAATTCCGCAGTAATCCGCTTCGCCTGAATGTCCGGGTCGTAGATGACGGTCAATCCAGCCAGCTTGCCGATGGTATCGAACACCGCCTTAATGTCATTGGACATCTTGAGGTTGATGGGAGCACGGGACAATGGCTTCAGCTCCGGCGGAGCGGATGCCAGGGTGGGTTGTCCGCTTTCCACGAGCGGTTGTTCTTCTTGTTCCGCCGCCCGGGTGCGCTCCGCCAGCAGGTCCAGTGTTTTCTTGAGTTCCTGGTCGGCCACGATGGAAGAAGGGTCAAGGACTTGAGCGCGTTGAAATTCGGAGATAGCGCCCTGTAGATCGCCCTTTTCCCGCAGTTTGAGGCCCTGGCGAATGTGAAGTTGGCCGGCTTCGAAGCGTGCCTGATCCAGCTTGATGCGGTAACTCGCGTTATGCGGTTCCGCGGACAATGCCTTGACGTAATAATCGACGGCAGCGTCGTAGTCGTGCAAATCGAAGGCTTTTTCCCCTGCGCTGTACTCATGGCCGCCATTCTTTGGACAGCCTGCAAGGGCGACACCTATTAAAATCCAGAATAGAATCGGACCGCAGCGGCGCATGAAATCTCCGGGAACCTGGCGGGTCGCGAGCTCCGTGTTTACTGGCTTTTGCAGTCTAGCATCGGGTTGATGGGCCCGGCAAGTTGCGTGTGACATACCTCTCCGCTTCAAGCACAGTTCACTGTGCCAATGCTGTGCGTTGCCTGGTACAGGGCCGACAGGCTCCGCACCAGGTCTCGTTCTCTACGAGAACTGAAGGCGCAGGGGAAGGCCGAGGGCTTGGGATAAGTCTACTTTCCCGCTTCCCTTTCTTTAGACGCATCATCAGGTAAAATGAAAGATTGTGGCTAAAGCAAACAAAAGAACGGAGAAGGGCAAGGACTCTAAAGGGCCTCGCGAGCAGATCGTGGCGCAGAACCGTGCCGCCTCTTACCATTATCATCTCCTTGAGAAGCTGGAAGCAGGATTGGTGTTGCATGGGACGGAAGTAAAGGCGCTGCGCGAGGGGAAAGCCAATATTCGCGACGCATTTGTGGATTTCAAGCCCACCGGCGCGTACCTCGTGAATGCGCACATTGCCCAATACATGCCGGGAGGGCCGTGGAACCACGAGCCGCTCGGTGACCGGAAGCTCTTGCTCCACAGACGCGAGATCCATAAGTTTGCGGGCCGCGCCGAATCAAAGGGTTTGACCGTCATACCCCTGCGTATCTACTTCCGCGACGGAATCGCCAAGGTTGAGATTGCTTTAGCGCAGGGCAAGAAGTCATGGGACCGCCGCCAGGACGAGCGTACCAAGGAGGCTCGCCGGGAAGCGGAACAAGCTTTGTATCGCAACCGGAGGCGATAAACAGACATGCAAATCACGTTAGAAACGAAACCGTTGGCGGCGCTCGAGACCGATGCTTTGGTCACGTACGCATTTGAAGATGGCGATTTTGCCCAAGGCCACATCGGAGAGCTCGATAAGGCGACCGGCGGGTTGCTGAGCCGGCTGAACAAAAGCGGCGAGGTCACGGGTAAGTCTCTCGAGATGACGCTGCTGCACGCTCCTGCCGGAATTAAGGCGGCGCGGTTGCTCCTCGTCGGGGCAGGGAAGCGCGAGCAATTCAACACCATCACTTTGCGGAAGGTCGTGGGAGCGGCGTTGCGTCACCTCAAATCGCGTTCGGGGCACAATTTTGTCTTTCTGGCGCGGGAGGGCGCTGCGACGGAGGAAACCGCGCAAGCTGTTGCAGAAAGCGCCATCGCGGCGGACTTCGAGACAGACAAATACAAGACCGACAAGAAGAACGACAAGTTCATTGACAGTCTGGCGATCGCGGGCTATGGCGAAGCCGAAAAAGGAGCAGGGGAAAAGGGCCTCACGCGGGGTTGCATTATCGCTGAAGCGCAGAATTTCACGCGAGACTTAGTCAATGAACCTTCGAACAAACTCACGCCCACCATCCTGGCGGAGAAAGCGAGCGCGATGGCCAAAGAAGCGGGGTTGGCAATTGACATTCTCGACGAGAAAAAGATTATCGAACTGAAAATGGGCGCCTTGCTCAGCGTTGCTCAGGGAAGCATCGAGCCGCCGCGGATGATCGTGATTACTTACACTCCTGCGATTCCCAAACCCGGGGCCCCCGTGGTCGGTCTGGTTGGGAAAGCGGTCACCTTCGACACGGGCGGCATCTCGATCAAGCCGGCGGACGGAATGGAAAAGATGAAGTACGACATGGCCGGCGGAGCGACCATGCTCGGGATCATGAAGGCGCTGGCCGCGCTAAAGCCCAGCGTAAAAGTAATCTGCGTCGTGCCTGCAACAGAAAACATGCCGGGAGGGCGAGCGCAGAAGCCGGGAGACATCCAAACGGCCATGTCCGGGAAGACGATTGAGGTACTCAACACCGATGCGGAAGGCCGCTTGATTCTCGCCGACGGCGTGCACTACGCAAAGCAGTTGGGCGCAACGCATCTTGTGGACGCGGCAACGCTGACGGGCGCGATTGTGGTGGCGCTGGCGAACATCAATGTCGGGGTATTTGGTTCCGACCAAGCGTGGACCGACAAGTTGTTAGCGAGTGCCAAGGCCGCGGGCGAGAAGATGTGGCAATTGCCAATGGACGACGAGTACCGCGAGTTGATCAAGGGCAGCTTCGCGGACATTCAGAACATCGGCAGCGGCAAAGGCGGCGGTTCGATCACTGGCGCGTGGTTCATCCGCGAGTTTGCTGGCGATACGCCGTGGATTCACCTCGATATCGCTGGCACCGCGTGGAATGACGATGCCAAACCATGGTTAGCCAAGGGCCCGACCGGCGTGGGCCTGCGCACGCTGGTGCAGCTGATCACATCGTTGTGAGGAGGTTGATGAAGTTAAGGAGATTCAGGAAGTAGAGGGGCCAGTCCTTCACGTCATGAACTTCTTGCACTTCATTTACTTCATTTCCCCTTACATCTTGTCCGGTGTCTTGATGCCCAAGAGGTTGAGAGCGAGCATGAGCTGGCTTTCGACGAGTTCCGTCAGGCCGAGAAGAAAAGCGCGTTTCTGTGCGTCAGGCTCCTGGAGAATCGGGTGACAGTGGTAGAAATAGCTGAAAGATTGCGCGAGCTGGAAAGCATACTTGGCGACAAACGCCGGCTCTTGTGCGCCGATCGCAGCGTCCACGGCCGAATCGAGCGAGCCACTCAGCAGTAGCAATTCCCAGAAGCCGGTGCCCTCAGGCCCGTCGAGGAAGCTCTTCAGCGAATCTGCAGTGACCACTGGGCGCGCTTCAACGGCTTCTGCGCCTTTGCGGCGAATGCCGCGGATGCGCACAACCGCGTACTGGCAATATGGTCCGGTTTCGCCTTCGGCTTTCAACGCATCGTCAAAATCGAACGCGATGATCGTGTTACGCGTAAACTTCAGCAGGAAGAATCGCAGTGCGCCCACGGCCAGCGCATTCGCCGTGTGGAAAAGCTCTTCCCCCTTCATTTCAGATTGCTTCTGTAGAACGCGCCCTTCGGCCGCCTGCAGCATGCGCGTGATCAAGTCATCGGCTTTTACGCCCAGGCCCTTCCGGCCACTGACTTCAATGTACGGTTTCTTCGATTCGTCAACCGCGATCTCATAGCCCATCTCTGCCGCGCAACGCGGTGTTAGCGCCACAATTTCGTAGTCGAAGTGGATGGAGTTGTCAGCTTGCTTCGTGTGCCCAAGTGCGCGCACACCTTCAGCAACAACATCTTGCAGATACGCCTGACGCGTGTCGATCACGTTGTAGACGACTTCGACTCCGCCAAAATGTGGCGCCCCTCGCTCATCTGCGCCCGTGGTGGTGGCCCAAACCGTTTTCGCGCCCGGCGAATTCGGCCACTTGTGGTAATGAAAATCCCTGCCCAGCAAGCCGAATTTCCAAAGTTGGTAGGCAATGTCCTTGCCGACGTAGGTTACCGTGCCGTTGGAGCGCACAATGATTTTTGCTTGATCATCCCCCGTCTCATCGCCCCCTTCAGCTTCGGGCTTCTCCTTTACCTCTTTTGCTTCCTTCTCCCAGGGCATGACCCAGCACCCGGCGTTTTTTCCGGTCGTGGCCAAATGGATTGCGCCGCTGGCCTTCAACTTCTCGAATGCGGCGTCCCAAAAGTGCAGGTGCAGGATCTCGCTTTCCCGCGCCAGCAACTCGTAATAAATGTCCAGGCGAGCCATGGTGCGCAGGTGATAGCCCACAATGGCGTTGGCAATCACCGCAGCCATTTCTGCCGTTTCGCCTGAACCTTCTTCGATGACTTTCAGGGTTTCGCCACGGAGCTTTGCCGCGCGCACAGTGTCTTCTTCGAGAAACTGTGTCGCCTTTGCGTAAAGATCCCAGCAGAGATAGTCAAAATGGGGCTTTGCGGCAAGCGCCTTCACCTCGTCTAGCGTTTTTTTCTCCATGTGCTGAAACGCGATGACCACGTCCGCGACTTGCACGCCGGTATTGTCAATGTAGTTCTGCACGACGACTTCGTGGCCCGTATGGCGCAACAAACGAACCATGGTGTCGCCGAGGACGGCATTGCGCAGGTGGCCGATGTGTGCGGCCTTATTTGGGTTGATGCTGGTATGTTCGACGATGACCCTCTTGCGTTCGGTGGCCTCCGGCCGGGGAGGGAAAAAGCGGTCAATAATTAGGGAGTCCCAGAATGCAGTCCTATCGAAGTACGCATTCAGATAGCCACCGCCCGCGACTTGTACACGCGCCACTCCTTCAATTTTGGGCAGGGACGCCGCAATCTCCTGCGCGATTTGCCGTGGCGCCTTTTTCAGCCGCTTGGCCAGTTCAAAGCACACCGGCGAAGCAGCCTCTCCCATTTCGAGCTTTGGCGGTTTCTCCAGCACGATAAACAGATCGATTCCGTACTGCTGGCGAATATGTGCTGCGAGCGTTTCGCGGAGCCGGTGAATAATCGTCAGGTACACTTTGCCTCTGTCAGTCCAGAATAGAACCCGGAATTCCTCAGTATAGCAGCAACGATTCGGGGGAAGGCCTACAGGCACGTTTGACGGGAGTAGGAGGGGTCGCTAGTATCGAAGTGCACCTGCGCGAGCGCACGCGATGAAAACAGCCTATTTTGATTGCTTTAGCGGAATTAGCGGCGATATGACGCTCGGCGCGTTGGTGGACGCCGGCTGTCCGCTGGACTTCTTGCGGGACAAATTGAGGGGTTTGCAAGTGCCGGGCTGGGAGATTTCCGCGGAAAAGGTGTGGAAGAGCGGATTGGCTGCGACTCACATCCGCGTGAAAACGGAAGATACACGGACGCACCGTTCGCTTTCGACGATTCTTGGGATTCTGGAGCACTCCGGTCTTGAAAGCAGGGTTAAGCAGCGGGCATCCGACATCTTCACGAAGCTTGGCGAAGCCGAAGCTGCGGTCCACGATGTCCCTCTCGAGAAGATTCATTTTCATGAAGTTGGCGCTGTCGATGCCATTGTGGACATCGTAGGGGCTTGTATTGGCTTTGGCGAACTGGGCATCGAGTCGTTTGCGTGTTCGCCGCTGAACGTGGGAGGCGGCACAGCAAAAATGGCTCATGGAATCTTGCCCGTCCCGGCCCCGGCCACAGCGCGTTTGCTGATGGGCAAACCGACTTATTCAAACGGCGTGCAAAAGGAATTGGTGACGCCAACAGGCGCGGCAATCGTGGCCACGCTCTGCGAGAACTTCGGCCCGCAACCGGCAATGAAGGTCAGCGCCATCGGCTATGGCGCAGGGACGACGGATATCGAAGGTCAACCCAACGTGCTGCGCATCATGGTCGGCGAGGTATCAAACAAGGTCGTGGAAGGTCATGGAGGAACGATTCGGGTCCTGGAGGCCAACCTCGACGACATGAACCCGCAAATCTTCGGCTACCTGCTTGAAAAAGCGCTGGCCGCGGGGGCGCTGGATGTATTTGCCACACCGATCCAGATGAAGAAGAACCGGCCGGGCACGCTCGTGACTGTGCTTTGCCAGCCTGAGGACGAGGCTAAGTTCCAAGCCATGCTTTTCGCCGAGACCACGACGCTTGGGGTCCGCAGCCATTTGGTCGAACGGCAAGCGCTCCCCCGGGAGCATGTGAAGGTGACTACTCGATTCGGTGAAGTGCGGGTCAAAATTTCGCGTGCGGGGGATCAGGTGCAGCACGCTTCGCCGGAATTCGAAGATTGCCGTAAACTGGCAGAAGAGAAGAATGTGCCTCTGCACGAGGTCATGGAACAGGCCATGCTCCGGTTTGCGGAGCAGTACAAGAAATAATTCGTGGTCCTCTGATCAGGGATAACGAGAGCGGGAATGGCTGAGCGAAAAGAAAAATTCTACGTAACCACGCCGATCTACTACACGAACGGCCTGCCCCACGTTGGGCACACGTACACCACCATCGTGGCCGACGTGCTGCGGCGCTACAAGCGCATGCGTGGCTACGACGTGGTAATGACCACTGGCACTGACGAGCACGGCGTGAATGTGGAACGCGCGGCGAAGAACGCGGGCATTCCAGAGTCCGAATTCGTGGCGCGGATGGCGGACGCGTGGCGCACGCTCTGGGACGAACTCGGCCTGACGGCGGACGAATTCGTGCGCACGACGGACCTGAAGCACGTGCGCACGGTGCAGTGGCTCTTCAAACTGTGCAAAGAGAACGGGTACGTCTACAAGGGTCACTACACTGGGCAATACTGCATTTATGACAACGCATACGTGATCGATGCGAAGCCCGGGGCCGACTGCCCGGACTGTGGCCGGCCTACCGAAACCGTCACTGAGGAGAACTACTTCTTCAAGCTCTCCGCGTTTCAGAAACCGCTACTCGATTTTTACACGAAGTTTCCGGATTTCATCCAACCGGAGACGCGCAAGAACGAAATCGTCAGCTTTGTCGAAGGCGGTTTGAAGGATCTGAGCATTACGCGCACAACGATTCGCTGGGGCATTCCCGTTCCCGGCGAAGAGCCGCACACGTTTTACGTCTGGTTCGACGCATTGAGCGCGTATCTGACCGCGGTGGGCGGTCCGGATTACGAGCGGCGCGGCATGTGGCCGGCGGACGTGCATCTTGTGGGGAAAGACATCATCCGGTTCCACACGGTGTATTGGCCGGCGTTCCTGATGGCGGCAATGTTGCCGGTGCCGAAGCAGGTCTGGGCACACGGCTGGTTCCTCATGGACGCGGCGAAAATGAGCAAGTCCAAGGGGAACGTCGTGTTGCCGCGCCCGATTGTGAACATGCTGGGCATGGACGCGCTGCGGTACTTCTTGCTGCGTGACGTCGTATTCGGGCAAGACGGCAACTTCAGCTACGACGCACTGGTCACGCGCTACAACAGCGACCTGGCGAACGGCTTGGGCAATTTGGCCAGCCGCACTTTGACGATGATCGACAAGTACTTTGAGGGCAAAATCCCCGCTGGAGGCGCACCAATTGAAGGTCAAGAGGGATTTTGGGGTGACGTCAAGGGACTCGCGGAGTCTCTAGCTAATCCATATCAAGAAATAGGTCGAAGCGTCATTTGGCGCTACGAAAACTGTCATTTCTCAAACGCCTTGGAAGCCATCTGGTCGCTCATTGCAATGGTTGATGCGAACCTAAGTCTGTGGAAACCTTGGGCCCTCGCTGAAGATCCTGCGAAACGGAACGTTCTTGCGGCTGTACTATACAACGCGGCGGAAGCACTGCGGTTCATTGCGGTCCTCGCGCACCCGGTTCTTCCAGACTCAACCGATGTTCTGTGGAAACAGCTCGGACAGATAGGCCGCTTGGACGACGTGAGGATTGACGAACTCTATTGGGGTCAGTTGAGGTCAGGGGCCGTGATCTCGAAAGACAAGACATTGTTTCCGCGCGTCGACAAAACAGAGGCAATCGAAAGGATCGAGGCTATGGCAAACGAAGAACTGAATCCGACGCCGGCACCGGCAACGAGTACCGCGCCAAGCACCCCTACACACGGGGCGGCCACAGCGCCGGCA
>DASPTY010000054.1:0-12511 GCA_035623175.1 Candidatus Limnocylindrales bacterium
TGATCGAGCTGTGCCGGAACGTGGTGAACAGACTCCCAGGGTCATGCGCGTTCGCCGCGAAGAAGTGAAGTCACGAGTGCGGCCGCGAGACCTGCCGGGCCTGAGCCGATGATGGCGATCCGTTCCCTAGTTGGCTTGGGACCTAAAGTAATAATCGCGACGAAATCTCGCAGTTTCATGGGCTAAGCCCCGAAAAAGTTGGCCGACCGTTCTTCGTTGACTTCGCTCCACTCCAGACCTACGATTCGAGTCAAAGGGGAAAGAGGAAGGGGCCCTTCCCGTGACCACTGAGGCAATCGGTCACGATCCACTCGTCGGCCAGACCCTAGGCCACTACCGAATAATTGAACGAATTGGTGGCGGAGGGATGGGTGTGGTGTACAAGGCGGAGGACACCCGTCTTCATCGAAACGCTGCACTCAAATTCCTTCCCGACAATTTAGCGAAAGACCCACATGTGCTCGCACGATTTCAGAGAGAGGCACAAGCGGCCTCGGCCTTGAACCATCCCAACATCTGCACCATTTATGATATTGGCGAAGTGGAGGGCAAGGCGTTCATCGCCATGGAGTATTTGGATGGCGCAACGTTGAAGCACCGCATTGTGGGCCGCCCCATGGAGACGGAAACACTGTTGAATCTCGGCATTGAAATCGCAGATGCTCTAGACGCGGCGCACTCCAAAGGAATCGTTCACCGAGACATTAAGCCAGCGAACATCTTTGTCACCGACCGGGGCCACGCCAAAATACTCGATTTTGGGCTGGCTAAGGTCGCCTCGCCCGCACCGTCGCGCCAAACCTACGGTGATGGTGTGGAGACGCTGTCCATCGATGAGCAGCATTTGACCAGTCCCGGCACAGCAATCGGGACAGTAGCGTACATGTCGCCGGAGCAGGTGCGTGCCAAGGAACTGGACTCCCGCACCGACCTTTTCTCCTTCGGCGCTGTTCTGTACGAGATGGCGACTGGCACCATGCCCTTCCGTGGGGAAAGCTCGGGGGTGATCTTCAAAGCCATTCTGGACGGGTCACCGACGTCGGCAGTGCGGCTGAATCCCGACCTCCCGCCCAGGCTGGAAGACATCATCAACCGGGCACTGGAGAAGGACAGGAACCTCCGCTACCAGCATGTTTCGGACATGCGGGCTGAATTGCAACGGCTGAAGCGGGATACGGATTACACTCGAAAGGTAGCCGCAGCAGCCCCGGCAGACGCGGCCACCGCCATAGAGCCAACAGTCCAGCCATCGCAGACTAGCAGTTCCGCTGTCATCGCGGCCGCAAAGCAGCACAAAGTCGGAGTCGCGGCGGGAGTGCTGGCGATGCTGATCGTGCTAGGCGCGGCGGTCTTCGGCGTCTACTCGCTCTTGCACCGTGCGGTTGTAAAGCCCTTCCAGAACTTCACCATCACGCAAGTCACGAGCACGGGCAGGGCAGCACGGGCGGCAATCTCCCCCGACGGCAGGTACGTGCTCAACGTCATGGACGACAACGGGATGGAAAGCCTCTGGCTGCGCAACGTGCCTACGGGCAGCGACACGCAAATCATCCCGTCCTCACCAGTGCATTATGAGAGTCTCGCTTTTTCGCCGGACGGGAACTACATCTATTTCCGCAAGGCCCAAAACGCAAGCCACCAGCTCTACGACCTTTACCGTTCGCCGGTCTTGGGGGGCACTCCACAAATGCTTTTACGGAATATCTCGAGCAACATTGCATTTTCTCCTGCAGGGCGGCACATCGGATTCATCCGTTGGTTACAAACCGAAGACGCTAGATACCGCATCGTCATGTCATCTCTGGAAGGCAACAAAGAGGAGATCCTGTACACGGGGGCCCTTGCAGAACGATTTAACGAGTTGGGGTGGTCTCCGAAGGGTGACGAAATTGCGTACTCCGTCCACAGCTTGATTGGGGACGGCCTCGGCGCGATTGACATTCTCGATTTGCGCACGGGCAAAGCCCATCGTCTGGCAACTTACAAAAACAAGTACCCCTATGATATGCGCTGGTCGCCGGATGGTCGCACGCTGCTTACCTCGTATACGGGAACAGGAGAAAACTGGGACAAAGGTCAGATCGGATTCCTGCCGGTCACAGGAGGAGACATCGAGCCGATTACTCGGGACACGAACAGGTACAAGACCCTCACGCTTTCCGCCGATGGAAGGACTCTCGCCACGGTTCTGGAGAGAAGTTATGCAACTATCTCCATCCTCTCGAGGACAGCGCGGGAATTTGGGGAACCACGACTACTACTTTCACAATCCAATCAATTCAACGATTGGAGCGTGTTGAGCTGGGCTGCTGATGGCAATCTCCTCGTGAGTACCACAGGCCGCCTGCTGAAACTGGGAGTCGTCGGGGCGAGTCAAACACAGCTTTTGGGGGATTCCAGCGCTATGATTAGCACGCCCTCGTCTTGTGGCGAGAACTACATCGTGCTGACCTGGGCATTACACGGCGGTACGAGCGCGGTTAATATTTGGCGCACCAATGTGGACGGCTCTGCTCCTCTGAAATTGACCGACGGGACGTTAGAGTTTTTCCCAGTCTGCTCACCTGATAAGAAATGGGTCTATTACATCGACTTTTGGTCCGACCACGTCGTTCACCGGATACCACTGGATGGTTCGGGCAAAGCAGAAGCAATTTTGCCTCGAGTTCCTGACGCGCTCGGAGGGTTGAGTGTTTCGCCGGACGGCAAGAGGTTAGCGGTTGTGGTTGCGCCAGAGGGCACGGTGAAGTTCGCAGTGTTCGATCTCGAATCGGCGAACCCGCCAAGAATGCTCAATGCCAGCAATTATGCTCGGGCTGCCTCTGGGTCTTCCCCCTGCATGCAATTCTCTCCAGACGGAAAGGCCATAGCTTATGCGGGCAGGGAGAAGGGGGTGGACAATGTCTGGCTGCAGCCGCTCGATGGTTCTGCGGGCCACGCCATCACAGACTTCAAGTCGGAGCAAATCTGGTCATTCAGCCTGTCGCCGGACGGAAAGAGCCTCGCCGTCCTGCGCGGCCACTTCGATTCTGACGTGGTTCTACTGCAAGAAACCAAGCCTTGAGCTGAATATTCACAGCAAGTTCTTGTGTCAGGGCCTGATATGCAACCTCTGTCACGTTTCGGAAGAAACGGCCATAGAAATCATGAAGATGAAATCTGTGGAAAATGGCTGCAAACTCGGCAAACAAATTGCCCCGATTCTAAGGGGGGGGTGTCGAAAGTCCTGACCCCACCGGAGATAACAAATGGCAAGCTTCCTGTGCAAATTCATGTGCTGGCTGGTGATTTCTGTCGCGCTTTTCTTGCTGGCCCCAATCGCGGCAGCGGATTCCATCGTGATTCTTCCAAACGGCACCCTGACGGGCGCCAGCTTCAGCTTCGAATCCGGCACGTCTTCGGGCGGCGAAACATTGACCTACATGATTGTGGACGTGCCCCAGGCTGGGAACCCCGACCTAACGCCGGAAGCGGAATCGGGCCAGCACCTGTCACAAGTGATTCTTGAAGTTCTCTACCCGGGCACGGATTCGCCCGAAGAGACGGTCACTTTGCAGGACTGCCTCATCACAGCTGTGAGTTTCAATTCGGGCACGGAGACGATCGATTTTGAGTATGCACAAGCGTCCGTCGCCTCTGAACCAGCACCACCGGGTCCACCAGTGCCGGAGCCTTCAAGCCTCGGGCTGCTAGGAGCCGGACTGTTAGGTCTGCTCTGTTTGGCAAAATTCAAAGCTTAGGCAGTCCAACTCTTGCGTTCCCCGGCACAGACTCTCTCAACCCCCGGTTTCCCCTGCCGGTTCAAACGGTCGATGTAATAACCCTATACTGATCTAACTCTATAGTACTTTTCAAAAGGACCCGACCTCCTAGGCTGTCCTCAGTTAGACCTAAACAGAGCAGTGTGTTCATTGAATCAACGCTCGGGAACAAATGCGGCCTTTGAAAATCGTGCAAGTAGACCTCGAGTTAGTGTTGCATCGACCCATCGACACCACCTGTTAATCAGGCATCACTAGGGCAAGAACCAGTATTGCGCTAGACTCCGTTACATATGCCGTGGCAGCTTTTGAGTGCTGGTCTCGAATTCCAAGTGGCGGGTCTACAATACGTCCGATTTGCATTCAAAAGGAACCAGAGCCGAAGTTGGCCCATGACATTCGGCACCGTACAGGCATACAACGTACAAAAAATTGGGTCTTTTGGCCCTCAATCGTAATCTCAGCATCTTTGGGTATGCCGTCCGGGCGAACGATTCCCGCTATGCAGGTTTCCTTGCGCTGGAAGCCGATAGCGAAGAGATGGTACAGACATTGCAAAAGCAGGCAGTAGGAATCACAGTGACCGTCCGTTACAATTCTCAGAACCCTGACGTTTCCTTGCTAGAGGACGAGATGATTCTCGGGAGGAAAACTATTCAGAATCCTCATTGGCTGCCATGAGGTCCCAGAAGGAAGTTTAAGTCCCGGCAGTCGGCTTACGGATGAAGTTTGGTCTAGTACTTAACCTGATTGGCGTTAAGCAGGCTGGGCGCAGGATTACTCGCATCGCTATTAGGTTCGGTTATTAGGAGGCTTTTATGAGAATGAAGCGATCACTCCAGACCTCACTGTGTGTGCTTACTGGATTCATCACTCTGGCGATGGTCACTCTTGGTAGCGGGGGGACGAAAGATTCCGCCACTCCTTCGTATCACCTCGTAAAGAAGATTGTCCTCGGCGGCGAGGGCGGATGGGATTACTTCATCGCCGATCCAGTGACGCATCGGATTTTCATTGGCCGTGGAACGTACGTGATGGTGCTCGATCCTGATGGGAATATCGTTGGGAAGGTGGATGTAGGCAAAGACAACGAAGCGCATGCCGTGGCCTTCGCGCCGGATCTTCACCGTGCCTTCACAAGTAATGGAGGGGGTAGTTCGGTGACAATTTTCGATCCTGATAGCCTGACGACGATTGGGGAGGTAAAGATTCCCGGGCGCGATACAGACGACATTCTCTACGAACCTGTATCGAAACGCGTGTTTACCTTCAATGGTGGGAAGGGAAACGATGCCACCGCGATTGATGCGGTGAAGGGAGTTGTCGTTGGCAGCGTACCACTAGGCGGCAAACCAGAAACTGCGCAAGCAGATGGGCAGGGACACATCTACGTCAATATCGAGGATAAGAGCGAGCTGCGCGAAATTGACGCCCAGACGCTGCAGGTGATGCATACGTGGCCTTTGGAGCCTTGCCAGAATCCTTCCGGCCAATCGATTGACACGGCGCACTCGTTGCTCATTATCGGCTGTCGCAATGGGGTGATGGAGTTTTGGGACTACAGTGGCGGCAGAGTCGCCGGAACCGTGCCCATTGGGAAGGGAGTCGACGCCAACCGCTTTGATCCAGAAACGGGTCTGGCCTTCGCTTCGTGCGGCGACGGAACCATCACCGTGGCCCACGAGGATTCTCCGAATCAGTTTACTGTCGTGCAGACTATTCAGACAATGCGGGGAGCACGGACCATGGCACTCGATACGGGCAATCACAACATTTACACCGTGAGCGCCGAGTTCGGACCACCCCCGGCGGCAACACGCCAAAATCCCCACCCTTGGCCAACCATCAAACCTCGAACATTTGCGCTGATGATCTATAGCCGCTAGTCTAGCTACAGAGTCCCGCAGATAGCTCCTGGAGAGTCAATCGGAAAAGTCCGGTCCAGTACCAACATGGAAGGTAAGCGCGTTCACCAGGAGCTAGGCCACTGGTTACGGGTTGCGGAACGGTTCTAAACTCGGCGAAATTTGTGGCCGGCTAGCCTTCACTCGTCACAAAACACTGTGCTAAGCGGAACTTTTGTCGCGGATTCGACGTTTCAGCATCTAGGGAGATCTTCGCTTGCATCGACTCCTGCACTTTCCAGCTCTCTCGCTCGTGGTGTTCGCTGTTTCGGTCGCCGCGCAGCAACCCGCAATTACTCGCCCTGATGGTGCCATTCTTACGCCTGCGCAGATCGATTCGACGGTGAACCCCCTGATTCAGGCCGCACACGTTACCGGCACGGGGATCGCGCTGTTTCGCAACAGAAAGGTCGTCTACCTCAAGGCGTACGGCCTGCGGGATACCGAGAAAGGCCTGCCGCTCACGCCAGACTCCGTGATGACCGCCGCTTCCCTCACCAAGCCAGCGTTCGCAACGGCCGTGATGCGGCTGGTCCAGCGCGGCGTGCTCGACCTAGATAGGCCGATCGAGCAGTATCTTGGCAAGCCGCTCGGGGAGTTCGTCCCTTACTCCGACCTCAAAGGCGATTCGCGCACTGCCAAGTTCACGCTGCGCATCTTGCTCGACCATACCACCGGCTTCGCCAACTTTCGCGGCCTCGAAGAAGACCGCAAGCTACGCATCCACTACGAGCCGGGCACGCACTATGGCTACTCCGGCGAGGGCATCAGCCTTGCGCAGTTTGTCGTCGAGAAGGTAACGGGCAAATCCGTTGCCGCATTGATGCAGGAAGAACTCTACGGGCCGCTCAAAATGACGCGTTCCAGCATGGTGTGGGAGGCGCGCTTCGAGAGCGACTTTGCTAATGGCTACGACGAGTACGGCCGCTCGCTAGGGCCCGAACGACACTCAAGCCCCAGCGCGGCAGGCTCAATGCAGACCACCCTGCGCGACTACGCGGCCTTCCTAATTGCGCTGCTCCATAGCAAGCCCCTCGGCATCCGCACTACCGGACTGCTTTTCAACCGTCAGATTGCTATCCACTCGGCCCATCAGTTCCCATCGCTCAACGAGGAAACATCCACCGCGTACGACGGCATCCGGCTCAGCTACGGTCTCGGCTGGGGCCTCTACTTCTCCCCTTACGGCAAGGCCTTTTTCAAGGAGGGCCACGACGAAGGCTGGCGCAACCTGGCCCTCATTTTTCGCGAGCGTGGCGACGGTATCCTCATTCTCATCAATAGCTCCAATGGTGAGGGCATCTTTAAACCGCTCATCGATGCCGTGATCGGCCCAACCAGCTTCCCTTTCGAGTGGGAAAACTACACGCCTTG
Organism: Candidatus Limnocylindrales bacterium; assembly: GCA_035623175.1. Lineage (GTDB taxonomy): Bacteria > Acidobacteriota > Terriglobia > Acidiferrales > UBA7541 > Acidiferrum. Next base: position 7,040 of record DASPTY010000054.1, read on the forward strand.
GGACAAGCTCCCTGCGCTGCCTCCTCTCAAGCAGCACCACCCCACTTCCCTCTCGGCCGATCAACTCAACCGCGTGACCGGTCGCTACACGCTCGGCGCACTCGCCACTCTGACCGTCACCGTCTCCGGCGACCATCTCTCCATCCAGGAAAACGACGAAACTCCGCAGGACTACCTACCTGAAAGCCCGCAGGATTTCTATTCCACAACTTCCGGCGATGAGTGCACATTTCGACTACCCGCCGCCGGCCCCGCAGAGGCCCTCATCCTCCACCTCGACGGCAAAGACGTCGAGCTTAAGCGCGTTCCGTAACCGGACATCTTGCTCCCAGTCACCACGTGGACGGCCATGCTGACACAGTCGGACGACTACGCTTCATCGCTAACACCCTCCCCCGGATGCAGTCTCGGCCGGATAGTTGAAGAAGAGTTGATTGCCGTCGGGATCATCGAACACCAGCAGCCGGTAGCCCCATGAATCCTCCTTGACCGAAACGCCCTTGGCCTCCAGTTCCGCACGCAGCGCGTCCAACGCGGCGATCTGGGCCTCGCGCTCGACGTTCAGCGAGATGAACATCAGCCCCTTGCCAATCTTCTCCGGCCACGTATCGGCCAAGATAAGTGCGCAGCCCTGCCGCTCAACCTGTGCAACGTGTGCTCTGCCGTCCTCGTCGCAGCGCCAGAGGCTCGTGAAGCCGAGACGGTTAACGTAGAAGCGGAGCGACGCCTCAACGTCCGCCACGTGTAGGACGGCACGCGCGAACCAGTCTGTCATAGGCCACATCTCCACGAAGTAAAGAGAACTTCTTCTTGGGTCTTGAATTCTACGGCTATCTTAGACGCAATCGGAAACCGCCGGAGCGTGATTTCTGTTTGAGTTTTACGACAGCTCCTGGTTTGTTCGGCTAAGCGGAAAGGTCCATTCCAGTACCCACATGGAAGGTAAGCCTTAATCAGGGGCCGCGCAGCGCATGTGTTCCCGCTGTTGATGAATCGGACGAGCCCGTGGACAAGCGGTACAATCGCTTCATCATCGAGGGGGATTGGTAGACTCGCAATCTGCGAGGGAACTTCGCGAATATGCCAAAACTCAGTGAAGAAGAATCGAATGTTGCGCGGCACTACGACGAGAGCGTCTTCGCAGACGAACTTGCGCGCCTGCCCCAGGAATGTCCTGTGGAGATGGCGGTCACCCAGCGGTGGCTCGGGCGGGTGGCGAAGCCGGGAGATCTTGTAGCTGAGATCGGCGTAGGTGGTGGCTATTACACCGAGTTTCTTGCCTGGAAGAGTTGCCGCTTGCACCTGGTGGACGTCTCCGCGCGCCTGCTTGAAGCGGCAAGTCAAAAGCTTCGCAAGGCCGACCTCGCAGACTCCCTGGCGGGTTGCCATCACGCTTCGGGCACGAGACTCGAGGGTTTTCAGTCCGAGAGCTTTGACCTGGTTCTATTGATGGGCCCGCTGTATCATTTGCGGTCGCTTGAGGAGCGCCAACGCAGCGTGCAAGAGTCGGCGCGAATTCCAAAAAAAGGGCGGGACACTATTCGCGGCGGGTATCAATCGCCTTTCCTACCTGCGCGACCTGCTGAGATTCAAGTTCGCACCAGTGTCCGAGCGTGTGGCATTCCATCAACAGTATTTGCGCGATGGCAATCTGGACCCTGAGCACGCGCCCCCCATTGGCTGGGCGCATTTGACCACGGGAGCTGAGTTCCTTGCCTTGTTCGAGGAAAAGTTCGAGCGGAGAGTATTCCTTGGCGTAGAATCATTCACGACTGCGTGGCAGAAGACCTTCCGCGAACTACCGGCAGCAGAAGCGGAACTGTGGCTGGACTTGGTCGAAGCAACCAATCAGACTCCGGAGGGCGTTAGCCAGTCGGACCATTTCCTTTTTATCGGCCGGAAATTGTGAAATTGCGAAGTGCGGATAAGTAATAAGGATGGCTAACTCCTGATTTGTTCGGCTCCTAGTGTGCTGTACCGGAAAAAACTGCACTATCTCGGTGCACCCAAGCTGTTGCAATTGCGCTGGTCACTTCATTGCACCTAGACCAGAAATTTTCGGGACAAGACACTAGTACTTCACTTTACCGATTAGCGTTAAGCTAGGCCAGGTGTGAGCTTTTGTGTGGAAAGGGATTGTGGGTTTAGAACGTTTGGTGTGCTATTCGTACCTCAAAGCGATCATCGGATCGACTTTGGTCGCCCGCCGGGCGGGGACATAACAGGCAAGCAGCACCACGCCTGCCAGCGTCAGCATGGCCATGGCGATCGTGAGTGGGTCTGTGGTTTTCACGCCGTAAAGAAGGCTTGCGAGGAAGCGCGTCAGCGCAAGGGCGCTCGCGAACCCGGCTGCAACGCCCAGCGCTGCCAGCACTAGACCTTCGCCAAGGATGAGGGCGAGCATATCTCGTCGCTGCGCGCCGAGCGCCATTCGAAGACCAATCTCATGGGTGCGCTGGCTAACCGAGAAAGAAATCAGTCCGAAGAGTCCGACGGCTGCCAGTGCCAATGCCAGCGCGCCGAAAATGCACACCACCTCCGCTCCCAACCGCTGCAACAGGAAGCTCTCGCGAAATTTCTGCTGAAACGTCATGACATCGAAAACCGGCAGGTTTTGGTCCACAGCCTGAACTTCGCGCCGGATTGATGCGCCGACGCCATCCAGGCCCGTTTCGCTCCTCACAAGCAACGTCCCCTGCGCTTGAAACGTTTGATGGAACGGCAGGAAGACGAAAGGAATTGAAGAGCCCTTTTGCCAACTGTTGTAGTACTTCCCGTCCCTGACCACGCCGACGACCTCCACGCCCGGCTGATTCCCGCGCGAGTGTAACCAGAAGCGCTGGCCGACGGCATTCTTGCCCGGCCAGAAGCGTCGCGCCGTAGACGCTGTGACGATTGCAACGCGCGGAGCTCCCTTGCGGTCCTGGGAGGTGAAGTTACGTCCGGCGATGACCGGAATTCCGAGCGTGGAAAAGAACTCGGGACTTACCCAATTCAAGTCGGCATTAATGCTCTGATCGCGCCCCAGACCGGTGTTTTCCAAGACAAGATCGTCGGCAATGTGCCAGCCGCTCGCCGGAGCGGTCGCTGCCCATGCGGCTGAACGGACTCCTGCTAAAGACTGAACTCGCTCGAGAACCTGCGTGTAGAACTGGCGCGCACGGCCCTCGGTGTAACCCGCCATCCCAAGATCGACCGATACCAGCGACACGTTGCGCCCGTCAAAACCGAGGTCCATCTGCAAAAGATTCCTGAGCGTCCGGATGAGGAGTCCCGAGCCCACCAGCAGCAAAAAGGACAAAGCAATCTGCGAAACCACCAGGGTCTGTCGAAGGCGTGCCTTGGGTGACCCGGCGGTGCGTGCGGCCCCCTTGAGCGTTTCCGCCACGTCCACCTTCGACGCGGCAAGGGCAGGCATGACGCCAAAGACGAGGGTCGTGGAGGCGGCGAGCACGAAGGTGAAGCTGAGAACGCGCCAATCGACCCGTAGATCCAAGGCCGCCGTGTCCATCCCGGGAAGCTGGATCGTCGCCAGCAAAGGGATGGCGAAACGCGCCAGCAGCAGGGCGCTGGCGCCGCCGAGGATGGAGAGCAGGAGGCTTTCGGTGAGCAGCTGGCGGACTAAACGGCTTCTACTGGCACCCAGGCCAGTCCGAATGCCGATTTCCCCGCGCCGTGCCGAGGCGCGAGCCAGCAGCAAGCCGGCCACGTTCGAGCAGGCGACGAGCAGCACAACACCCACGACGGCCATCAGCAGGCCCATTAAGTGAGTTGCGTCGGCGTTCCAAGGTGCAAGTCGCATGTCCGCTAGTGAAGTGGCGGCGGCGGTCCAACCCTTTCGGTCCTCGGGGAACGCCGCGCCTTCTTGCTCCGCGAGGACCTTCACTTCGGCTTGCGATTCCGCCGCGGTTCGACCGGGCCCAAGGCGCCCCACGAAGTCCAGCCAGTCACAACCTCGCGCATCGAACAGCGAATGCCCCTCAAAAGTGAACCAGGGCATCGCCTGGTCGTGCGTCATCAGCGGAACCCAAAAGGCCGGCGAGGTGCCCACGTATAGACCACGGAAGCCAACCGGGGCCACGCCGATCACCGAAAAACTGTGGCCGTTGAGGGGAAGACTCTTGCCGAGAATGCCGGGATCGGAATTGAGGCGGCGACGCCAGAAGTCGGCGCTTAGTACGATCACGGGATGCGATCCCGCGACCTGATCCTCTTCGGGAAAGAATGTACGTCCCAAAGCAGGCTTGACCCCCAGTACTGAGAAGTAGTTGCCGGAAACGATCTCGCCGTCCAGCCGACTGGCTTCGCCGTTCAGGGTTGTGCTGACGCTGACCGAGGAGTAGGCGGCAAGGCCCGAAAGCGTTTTCACCTGCTCGCGGAAGTCCTGGTAGTCCGGGTGAGAGAAGGAACTGTAGTGATCGGGCTGCTCCGCGTTCTGGCGTTGGAAGTAGACAACTCTGCCGGGCTCAGACACCGGAAAAGGACGAAAGAGCACTGCGTCCGTCAGGCTAAAGATCGTTGCATTGGCACCAATGCCGAGCGCAAGGGTGAGGATGGCGACGCCGGTAAAGCTGGGTGACTTGCGCAACATGCGCATGCCATAGCGAAGATCGTGGATCACGTAATGAATCCAATTCACGCGTCGTGCGTCGCGACATTTCTCTTTGGTCTGCTCAATACCGCCTAGGTCGAGCAGCGCCCGCCGTCGCGCTTCCTCTGATGCCATTCCTTTTGTGACGTATTCCTCGGTTGCTCGTTCGAGGTGGTCGCGCAGCTCGTCGTCCAATTCCTGATCCGCCTGCACCCAGCGAAACAACGACCGTAACCGTAGCGGAATCGTGTACAGCCAATGCTCCGGTCGCATCTCCAACCTCCGCTCCGCGCGGCGCTCACGCCTCTCTAAGCTTAATGACCCGCGAAATCGCGCTCGAAAGCCTGCCCCAGTTGTCTGCTTCTTTTTCGAGCTGTCGCCGCCCCAGCCGCGTGAGCGAGTAATATTTTGCGCGCCGACCATACTCGGACGTTTTCCACTCGGCGGTAATCCAGCTCTCTTGCTCCAGCTTGTGCAGAGCCGGGTACAGCGATCCGTCGCTCACCTGCAAAACATCGCCCGACACCTGCTTTAACCTTTGACTGACGGCGAAGCCGTTCATCGGCTCAAGTGCCAGAATTTTCAGCAGCAACATGTCCAACGTGCCCTGCACGAGATCAGAAGGTTTACTCATTCCATGTCCTCGGTAACCGAGACTAGCACCTCTGCCCTCTCATTACAAGCGCCCTCATTACAGCGGGTACAGTGACCGAGAGGATTTGCAAAGTCCTGGTAAGTCGGGTGGTTTCAATGGGTCGACGCAACACTTTCCTGAAGTTTACTCGCGGGCGTCTGAAAACCCAAAGTTTGTCTTGGGCGTTGATTTAAACGCAGCGCTACTTTGTTCAGATCCGACTGGGAATAGCCGGTTAGGTCTGCGT
>DASPTY010000055.1:0-40254 GCA_035623175.1 Candidatus Limnocylindrales bacterium
GTGTGCCAATCGAGTTCGCGAACTTTTTGAATGTCTTCGCGCCAGCCGGGAACCACCTTAACGAACATCTCCAGGAAGATCTTCGTGCCCAGCAGCGATTCCAACTCCTTGCGCGCCTCCGTGCCGATTTTCTTCAGCATCTCCCCTTTGTGGCCAATCAAGATCTTTTTCTGAGAGTCGCGCTCGACGTGGAGCGTGGCATGAATCCGAAGCAGATTATGCAATTCCTCGAACTGATCAACCACAACCGCCAAGGCGTGCGGTACCTCGTGGTACGTTAACGCAATGGCTTTTTCGCGGATGATTTCACTTACCAGGAAGCGTTCCGGCTGATCGCTGACTTGATCTTCCGGAAAGAACGGCTCCCCTTCGGGCAGATTTTTCAGAATTTCCTGAAGCAGTTTGTCGCAGCCGTCTCCCTTCAGCGCGGAAATGGGCACCAGCGCTGCAAACGGAAACGCGTTTGCGAACGCGTCGATCACGGGCAGTAGCTTGGGTTTGGGCACGCGGTCGATCTTGTTCAGCGCAAGAATGGTCTTCCCACTGAACCGCTGGCCCTTCTCAAGCAGCAGCGAATCCGCGTGCGGGAGCGTGCGGCTGGCGTCGATCATCATCAGGAGAACGTCGATCCCTTCAAGCGCGGCTGCCACTTCTCGCATCATCTGACGGTTCAGCACGGTGTCCGCTTCGTGGAGGCCCGGGGTGTCAATAAACACAATCTGCCCCTCCGGCCGTGTGGCGATGCCCTGAATGCGGTTGCGCGTTGTCTGCGGCTTGGAGGTGACGATGGCCACTTTCTGTCCTACAAACCGATTGAGCAAGGTAGATTTCCCGGCGTTTGGCCGGCCAATGATGGCCACAAATCCGGCGCGCCTCATCTGATTCTTCGCCGCTTTTCGCTTCCCTGGCACGTTTCCTCTTACTTGACTGTCGGCAACTCCAGCATGCTGGGATGGTCGGCGTCGTGGAGCAATTGAATGTGCGCGGTGCGCGCATTCTTGACTGTTTCCTTCGCCACCAGGCCGCCGCTGTTGTAATTTTTCTCGACCGACGGCGAATTCAAACTGTGCACAATGAGCCGCAACCTGCTGCCCTTGGCTACCTGCCGTGAGAAGAACATGAAATTGTCGAAGGCATATTTTTCGGGCTTCCCAGCAGGCACCAGCTTCTCCTGCCGCAACGATTCTCTATAGCGCGCACGCATGGTCGCGCTTGTCAGAGAGACCGAACTTCCGTCGGGGAGAATTTCGAAGAGTTCAGCTTCCAGATCCGTGTCAAGCACATCCAGGGTCAACCAGAGTGATAGCTTTGCGAATCCGCTGACCTCAGTCGCCGCCGGGAACGGTTCGCTGTGATAAATGACGCCTTCACCCGAGAGATTCGCTGCATCCGCGTGGCTGATCAGGTAGGCAGGATTCTCAGTGACGTCCACATCTCCCGTACGATCGCGGAGCGGGTCGTACGTCCAGTTGTCCGAGTCTGGCGACTTCCCTTTGGATTCCATCAGCATTCCCGAATGGAAGACATCGAGTGCACTTCCGTTCGAGGAGAGGTATAGGGTCAGCGTGCTATTGGCAATACTCTCCAAGCTATCGGCGTACTTCCACTGCTCCGCGCCCATCACGTAATAAGCCACACGCTTCCTCAGGAATTCGGGTTTTGTACCGCCCTTCATCGCCCAGTCGTACCATTCCGTGTGCAGCTTGTTCAGGTCCAATACGCTTGCTTCGGCGAATTTCAATCCACCCAACTCTCGCTTGGGCGTGCGTGTGCCCGCATGATCCCAAGGTCCGATGATCAGATAGTGCGTTGCTTTTGCTTCCGCCGAGCCGAACTGCATGTGACGCTTATAAAACGTAAACGCGCCCGGCTGGTCGCCATCGTAGTGCCCTGTAATCGTTAGGATCGGCAGGCTCAGTTTCCTGTACTGCTCTTTATTCGGCACCATGGCGTCGTAATACGCGTCCGGTATGGGATGCTGTAGCCACTTCTGAAAAATGGGCGAAGGATTCCCCACGAGTTTGTCGAAATCTTCAAACGCGCCGTGCGCCTTGTACATTTCCTTCGCTTTTTGCGCCCAGAACGAGCTGTTCTCAAATGTTTTTTCGTTTCCCGTATGGCCGCTGGTGAAGGTCAACCACTGCATGTCATACGGGTAGAAAATGTTGAATTGGAAGGGGAAGTCCACTCCAGGATGAGCGGCGGCTGCAGGGACGATAGTGGCGAGATGCGCAGGAAACTCCTTCGCCACAGTCCACTGATCAAATCCCGCGTAAGATCCGCCCCACATCGCAACTTTCCCGCTGCAATAGGACTGTTTGGCGAACCATTCAGTCACGTCGTAGCCATCGCGTCCTTCATTGGCGAAGGGCTCAAATTCTCCTTCTGAATTGCCGCGTCCACGGACGTCCACCAATGCATAGACGTACCCGTGGCCAGCAAAATACATTGCGCGGTCCGTGTACGAATCGCCGATGTACGGCGTAAATGTAAAAACGACTGGCAGCGGCTCTTTCTGATTGTGCGGTTGATAGAGAGTCGCGTTCAACCGGACACCGTCGCGCACTGGGATTTTGACTCCCCAGGTCATGTCCACATCGGGGGGTGTGCTCTTCGCTGCCTCCTGCGCGCTGCTCGACACGCAGGCCGCCAAGCTTAACCATACAAAACTGCGTGCAATCCCCTTCGCAAAAGGAACCATTCCTCTCACCTCAAAAATTTCGTACTTGCTTGCCAATGCTACATCACAAGGCAGACCAACTGAGCCCGAATTTCCAGTCTCAAAAGCCTAGTCCGTTGCACGCGATCCTGCTGCAGCAAGGCGACGCGCCCGCAGCTTCAACACTTTCCTCTGGTTCGCCTCCATCACTTCAAAACGGTAACCCGCCAGATCCGTTTTGTCTCCGGGTGCGGGCACCTTGCCCAGCGCATGGCTCAGGAGTCCCGCAATTGTGGTGACGGTCTCATCGGCACGATCGTCAAATTGCACCGCAAGTAGTCTTTCCAAATCTGAGATCGACACGCTTCCCCGCAGCACAAAGCTGCCGTCGCTTTCCCTCACCGCGTCGGGAGCCGGCTGCGCCTGACCTGCACTGCTTTCTCCCACGATTTCTTCCACAAGGTCTTCGACGGTCGCAATGCCAGCCAGGGAACCATGCTCGTCAATTACCACGGCCATCAATTGCCCTTTCTGGCGCATCTCGCGCAGCAGGTCCGAGCCGGACTTCGTTTCCGGCACAAAAAGGACCGGCCTCACCAGTTCGCGCACTTTGCGCTTCGGCAGATCCGCATCGGAGATTTGCAGCAGGTCTTGGGCATTCACGGCGCCGAAGACATCGTCCAGCGATTTTTCAAACACGGGCATCTTAGCGAATCTCGTCTCTACGTACCTCGCGTGCATCTCTTCGAGTGAAGCATCTGCCTGCATGGCCACGACGTCCGGCCGCGGTGTCATCACCTCGCGCACGCGCTTGTCGCTGAATTCCACCACCTGCTCGATGAGATCCGCCTGGTCTGGCTCGATGATGCCCTCTTCCTCTGCGACTTCCACAAGAGCTTCAATCCCCTCTTCCGTGCGCTGCTCTGGGGTGATCTCCACCTCCTGTTCGGAGATCCGCGCCAACGATTCCGTTCCTTCCAGAAATACGCGAATGGGCCACACGAGCCCCATGACCGCACGGATCAGCGGCAGAAGCGGGAGCAGCCAACGCCCTGTCGTCCGGTACAAAAGCATGTCCGGAAGAAAATGCATGAGGATCACGACTTCCAGAGTCAGGAAGACGAGGAACTGCAGGCCGGCTTCCCAACGATTCGGAACCATGTACACAACGCCCCGCGTCGTTTCCAGAACCACAAAGGCCAGCCAGAAATGGCCGAGAATGCGAAATGTCCTTCCGCCGCTTCTCCGGTTAATTTTCAGCTTTGGTTCGATTTCCGCTTCGAAAATATCCAGGTGCTCGTGGACACGGCCGGTAGTCATTCGCCCCAGCTCGCGGTAGATCAGCGTGAGATAAGAGAAGATTGGCAGGCCGAGAGCCAGCACCACCACGCTGCCGACATAAACCCAGAGCATCATTGTGCTAATCCTAACCGCTGCCTGAGCTTCGCTTCCATGCGTTCCATTTCGCCGCGGTCAGTTTCGTGATCATATCCCAGGAGGTGCAAGAGCCCATGCAGCAACAGGATGCAAATTTCATCCGACAAACTCCGACCGGACAATTTCGCATTGCGTCGCGCAACGCCGGGAGAAATGGCAATATCCCCAAGAAACTTGCCCCGCAGCGATCTTACCCGCACACGCATCCTTGCGGGCCTGGTGCGCTCTTCGGAGGGAAACGACAAAACATCCGTACTTCTCACCCTTTTCCGAAATTTCCCGTTCAGACGGGCCATCTCGGCATCGGTCACAAATCGGACGAATGCGGCGTCTCCCGACAACCCGATCTCGCGATTCGTGCGGCGCAGAAATCGCTCAAGTGAAGCCATTTCCAAGCGCACCGCGCCCTGGCAATTTTCCATCAGGGTGAGGTTGTGCCCCACCCAGACCGCTTTTGGCGCACGTCGTCCCTTGCCCATTCTTGGTTAGCTGCTAGGTGGATCCGCTCCCCCAGTCTCTTTGCTCGATCCCTTGCCGTCCGTTCCTCTTGGCGGAGCGGTCGTGTCGTGCTCTTCATACGCCCGAATAATCTGCTGCACCAGGTTGTGCCGCACGACATCCTTTTCCCCAAACTGGATCACGCTGATTCCAGGAATTCGCCCGCAGATCTCCATAGCTTCCACCAATCCGGACTTTTTCCCTGCGGGCAGATCGATCTGCGTCACGTCTCCTGTGATGACTGCCTTGGAATTGAATCCCAGCCGCGTCAAGAACATCTTCATCTGTTCGCTGGTTGTATTCTGTGCTTCGTCCAGGATCACGAAGGAATCATTTAGCGTGCGCCCGCGCATGAATGCCAACGGGGCTACTTCGATAATTCCCTTTTCCAGGAAGCGCTCCAACTTGTCGGCATCCAGCATGTCATACAGAGCGTCGTAGAGCGGCCGCATGTACGGATCGATTTTCTGCTGCAGCGTCCCCGGCAAAAATCCCAAGCGTTCGCCAGCTTCTACCGCCGGTCGCGCAAGAATGATGCGGTTCACCTGCTTTGTCAGCAGTGCGCTCACGGCCATGGCTACGGCCAGGTAGGTCTTGCCTGTACCCCCGGGGCCGATGCCAAAGGTCATATCGTGCGATTCGATCTCTTCCATGTACCGGCGCTGGCTGGCATTTTTCGGCGTGACGGTTTTTTTGCCGAACGAGCGGGTCCGCTCGTGCTCGAACATGCCGCGCGGCGATTCACTCGGCTCTTCTGTGGCCACGCGCATCAGCGACTTCACTTCCGAACTCGAGAGAATGCGCCCGTGCCGCGTGAGATGGTTGTACTCCTCCACGATGCGCACGGCTTGGTCAACTCCCTCCGAGTCGCCGTCGACGGTGAGCTTGGTTTCGTGCAGATGGGTCCTCACCTGCAGGGCGTCTTCCAGCAATCGTATGTTTTCGTCCAGAGTTCCAAAGAAGGGTTCTAGTTTCCCGGAGATGTGTATGGTGCGTCTCATCCAATTGGAGGGTTGCGATGTTGCCCGAAATGGGTGGCCGATGCGTTTCCTACTGAAACTTCCAAGCTGCGGTACAGCCTTGAATCAGAGAAACTTCCTTCAAACTAGCGCACGCCAGCCCGGGGGTCAAGTCACACGCTTATAAATGCGTGTGCTCCGAGCGTCTCGGCATTGATGCTCCTGAACGAACGTACCCTCATTCAATTAAAGCCCGATCTGTCGCTGTTCCGCTCACTCGGCCAATTTCCAACCTGTACTCCGCGGGGAAAAAATCGCGTCAAGGACAGTGTCGCTCAAATTACCTGTCCTTTGGTACGCGCGAGCTATGGACGCCGGTACTTCGCTGCACAAAAATTACAGCCATAGCTCGCTGCGTTCCAGATCATTAGAAAGAACTGAGGGAGGTACAATCCATGTTCGCGTCCCCGAAACATTTACTTCTTGCCGCTGCGTTACTCGTCGCCGGGGTACCGGCGCTTGCCGCGGAGGAGAGCAATCCAGTCGCACCAGCAGCTAAGCCGACGGCCATCGTCAAGTGCCCCGGCATCACCAGCGTTCCGTTTACCTCTGACGAGGAACAAGCCCTGCCGCTCGCGGTAGTCGGCTCGCTCGCCTGCGGCGACACCGTAGCGATTCTCTCTGACAGTGAGGGCTACACCTCGCACATTCGCACGGCCGACGGCAAGGAAGGCTACGTCGCCCGCATGTATTTGGCGAACGAAACGCTCTCGCCTGTGGTTGCGACCAAGCCTGAGACTCAACTTCCGATGGCCAGGCCCGTGAACGGCGTGGTGCGTTGGCAGGCCGAGGCGCCAGGTTGCGATACCTTCGTCAGCCACGGCCGCCACGTCGAGTCAATCACCGCCAACGGAGTCACCGTCCAAGTCTCGCTCCAGGACACGGGCTGGAAATACCGTGTCAATGTGGCAGTCTCAAATCAAAGCGACGCCCAAGTGAAGGTATCGCCCGGAATCGTGACTCTCGACGAGCTCAAGCCACATCTCCGAGCTCTTCTAGCCACGAATTCGAAGGAGATTGCACATAGCCCCACGCACCAGGGGCTGTGGACGTACTCCACCGCTTCGCCCTCGCTGAGCGCGTCTGCGGCCAAGCTTCTGCGTACCTCCGATTCGGGTGGGGTTGCAGAACGCAGCTCCCCGACGCCAGATTACATGAGCCCCCACATGGTCCTTACGTCAGACCGGCCCGGCGGTTTCGCTCGCACGGAGAGTGTTGATGTGGAATCCATCGCACTGAAGCCTGTTTCGCTCGCCTCGGGACACAGCACAGCCGGCGTCATGTGGTTTAGTCGCGATCCCAATGCGCGCGAACTCTCCATGCGCGTGCCCGTGGGAGACTTGATCTTCGATTTTTCGTTTGCCTTCGAACAAAGGAGGTAAGGGTCCCGCAGCGAATTACGGCCCGGCGCTCCCCTCACGCCGGGCCGTCTACTTTTTTGATCTCTGTTCGAGCGTTACCTAGTCCGCCGGCACCGCGCGGCTCTTCGCCCACTCCCGAATCGCCGCCACTTCCTCTGCGCGCGTAACGCTCAGGGGTTGAGTCCCGCGCACTTCTCCTAGCAAGATGTCCGTGGTGAGCTGCTGTTTCTGATTGAACGCTGTATACAATCCGGCGACCACAGCCTGTTCAATCTCCGCACCACTGAATCCCTCCGTAGCCGCGGCGAGTCTCGCCAGGTCAAAGGCCGCGGCGTCTCTCCCGCGCTTCTTCAGATGCAAGCTGAACAGCGCTACACGAACCTCCGTGTTCGGCAAGTCCACGAAGAAGATCTCGTCGAACCGGCCCTTACGCAGCATTTCCGGAGGCAGCACGGTGATATTGTTCGAGGTCGCCGCTAGGAATACGCCGCTCTCGCGGTCTTGCATCCACGTGAGAAGCGTAGCCAGTAAACGCTGCGACAGCCCCGCGTCGGCATCTCCGCTTGCTCCCGCCGAAGCGAACGCCTTCTCAATTTCATCAATCCAGAGCACGACCGGCGCGAGTTTCTGAGCTAGGTCCAATGCCTTGCGCAGCCGCTTCTCGCTTTCGCCCACAAATTTGTCGTAGAGCGCCCCCGCATCCAGCCGCGCCAGCTCGTATCCCCACTCTCCCGCGACGGCGCGAGCTGCCAGGCTTTTCCCGCAACCCTGCACGCCCATAATCAGCACGCCCTTCGGCGGCACCAGGCCAAATCGCTGACCTTCCGGCGTCCATGCGCTCTTCCGCTTCGCAATCCACTCCCGCAGCCGCCGCAGTCCGGCCACATCGTTGAAGGACGCATCGCGCTTCACCGTCTCCAACAACCCTTGGGTGTGCAGAGCCTGCCGCTTCGCTTCCAGCACGTCTGCCAGAAGTCCAGCGTCTATTTTGCCCCGCGCCAGGATGCATTGCCGCAGTACGCGCAGTGCCTCTTCCTCCTGCAAACCCGTCAGATTGTTCGCGAGCTCTCCGATCCCGGCAATGTCCAAGGTACTTGGCAGGCTTTGAGTCGCACTAAGTTCCGACAGTGTGCACTTTACTCCGCGCAGCAGTTCTTCTGGTGAAGGCAGGCCCAGTGGGTAATCAACTGTATCGGCGGTGAGTTCGGCAGGGAGCGCAATTGAGGCCGCCAGAATCACGATTGATCGCCTGCCCGTGCGAAAACCGTCGGCGAGGTCGCGCAACCGCCGGCTAATCCGGTCGTTGTCACAGTAGCGCGCAAAATCCTTCAAAAGGAAAATTCCGTCGCCTTGAATGGTGGCAATGTTGGTCAACGCCTGCTCGGGCTGGTCGGAGTTGTACAAGGCTGCGCCATTGAATCGGGCCAGGCCCGTCGTAACGCCCCAGATGTAAAGCGGGATGGACATTTGCTCCGTCACGCGTTCCAACATCCCGAGGAACCGTTGCTCTTCACTGGTCTCGACGGTGATGATGGGGTTCCGCGAGTTAATCAGGAGGGCCAACTGATCGCACTTCGCGTTCGAGGCCCTTCCCGCAAGCAGGGAGCAGTTTGTTCCACCAGGTGCCACCGGCGTGGGCCCGGCAGGCGCGTGCGGCAGAGGTTTTACGTCGTTTGACAAAGGCTGTTCACTCACCCCAAACTAATAGTTTGAGAAAAACGCCAAAGGAGCGATAGATGGCCCAAGGTCAGCCTACCAAAGTTAAGAAAAAGAAGAAGTCCGTTTTGAAGCGGGCGGCGCAAGCTCGTCAACGGGGCGAGGTCAATCGCGCCAACCGCACGCGTGTCCGAACGGCTATGAAGCGCCTGCGCACGGCGATCACCGCGGGCGATGCCACGGCCTCCGAGAATCTGCTTCAACCCACAATGTCGGCTATCGATCAGGCCATCGCCAAGGGCGTTCTTCACGAAAACACGGGAAATCGTTACAAGTCCCGGCTCGCTGTCGCCTTCAACGAGATGAAGGCCAAGGCGGCCAAGTAGCACCCTTTTTCTATCAGCTTAGAGCGGGCAGCCAGAACGGTTGTCCGCATTTCGTTTGAGTTGGGGCGTTATTTTGCCGCGGTGGCCTGCTCACCGCTCAATCGCCACACCAGGAACTCCAATGTTGCACCGACGTCCTGCACGCCGCCCTTCAGCCGGTTGTCCGCTTCTTGCAGCGCGCACAGACCATCCAGCAACCGCTCCTTCGAAATTCTCTGCGCGCTCTGAATCGCCAGTTCCGCCTGTTCCGGCCGCATGCCGAGCGCCTTGGCAGCCTGCCATCCCTGCAAGGGGCCGCGTACCTCGCTTGCTTCGAGGAGCTTGCGGTACATCCACGCCATGCCGCCGACCATCATCACGGGCTCTTCGCCCTCGCGCAGAAGACGGTTTATGAATTCGAGCGCCTTGCGCGGCTGGCGCGAAGCCAGCAAGTCCGCCACTTCCCAAATCGTCGTAGTTTGTTCGGACATCACCATTGCGCTCACGTCTTCCCGCCGGATGATTTTGCGTTCGACGGCGTAAGTCGTCATCTTCTCGACCTCGCTTTTTAGTCGCGTCAGGTCACCGCCCACGTATTCCGCCAGATCTTCCGCGGCCCCTTTCTCGAACTCCACGCCATATTCCTTGGCCAGCGCCTTCGCCAAGCCCACGGCCGCGCCGAACCGCTCTTCCGGCCTGTCACTTAGCCCAACTTCCACGACCAGCGCCAGTTCCGCCAGCTTCTTTCCGAGTTGCATGCGCATGTCGAGTTTCTCAGCTTCGATCACCAGCACCGTGAATGGGGCAGGGTCCCGAAGGTACGCCGCAATACTCTCCACCGCTTCTTCTCGAGCCTTTTCGCCCAGCTTTTCGATCGCTTCAGCTTCCTCAAGAAACACCACTTGCTGCCTTGAGAGCATAGGCAAAGTCTGCGACTGATCGAGCGCGGCTTGCGTCTCTCCTCGAACCGCAGAAAATCGCGATACAGCCCAGGTGCGCGCCCCTTCCGGCACGAACGCTTCAATTAGTTTCGCGCGGCATTCATCCCGAAGATAGGGTTCGTCGCCCAGGAGCAGCACAGCCGGAATGATTTTCCCCTTTTCCAGGCGCCCGCGAAATTGCTCTGCGCTGAGGCGTGCCATCAAAAACTCTCCGTCACTGCCGCCACAAGCCGCTGTGCAAACTCCTGCGCCATGCGATCCAGTGCCGGGTCGCCTTCCTGGAAGAAGGCTTCCACCTGGCTTTTCGTCCCGCTGCCTGTTCCGCTGGTGGCAAGCTGATATTCATTCCGGAGGGTGAAGTTGTCGGTATGGAAGAGAACTTTATCGGTGACGCGTTCCTTCAGTGTGAGTTCGCACTTCATGGTGACCATCATGGCCGTTGCTTGCGCGATCGTCGTTGGGGTTGTTCCGGTCGTGGGCGCGCTGGTCTGCGACTGGAACAATAGCGGCACGACCTCCAGACTCAGAACTTTTCCTGTTAACACAGCATCCCCGCCATTTGGGTCGGAAACGATTTTGTATCTCGTCTTGGCCAGGAATTCGTGGATGGTCGCCGCGGTGAGTTTTTGCTCGATGCGGAACGTCGTTGTGCGGTTTTCCATCGTGGGAACTGCAATCACATGGATGGTTCTTGGCAATGCATCGCCGTGCCCTGCCAAGTGGTAGCCGCAGCCAGCGACGGCAAGTCCCAGCACTACCATCGTCAGCGACCAACGGTGAGTTTTTCTCATCCTGCTATTTTCTCCGCGAGCTTCACTGCATTCCAAGCCGGCAGGCGAATATTGTCGGCTGCGCCCCAAAACCACCAGGTACCACAATTGCCGGGGTCTGACCTCGGAATCCCCATCTGGATTACGGCCTCCCCCGCTACGGTCACGTTGCTGGGACTCGCGTCTGCTTCCTTCATAATTGCGAACCCAGCCTGCTGGCACGCACGGCAAACGCCTTCGACATCCCCCGAGCCTGGATCCAACTCCGCACAAGCTGAAAAGGCCATACCATAAAAAGTCGGCGTGTGGAGCACCTCGACCGAGGGCAGGACAACACCCTGATTCTGTAGGCACTCGCTCACTTCTTTGCGCACTGCCCGTCGAATTGCATCGAGGTTCTGTCGGCTCGCCACCCCATAGCAGTCCAGCAGATTGAACGCCACTTGGGCATCGAACACCTGCCGGCCAATGTTTTGGAACGAAAGCAATTGTCCAGTCTGACTCTCGAGCTCCTCAATTCCCGCCCGTCCCGCATCCGAAACTGGTCGGAGAAATACGAAGGAGATCCGCTTCAGTCCGAGCTGGCGCAGCCCAAACGTCAACGATACGGCAGTTTCGCCCGCGGGAGAGATGATCCAAAAATGAGGAGCTTCCTTAGGGAACTGGGTGCCCCAGTAATCGTCCAGTTTCGGGAACCAGGGAATGGCCGCGTGGTCATTCGTCCGAACTTCACCCGTGAAATCAATCACCACCGCCCCGGCGTCGAGCGCAGCCTGGAAATTCCGTTTCACAAATCCCCGAGACCCGGAGAAAAATACGAGCCTCGCGTGATCGAAACAGCCCTCTTCCACGCCTTGGATGAGCGCTGGCTCTCCGTTTGCGTCGGTGAGCGTGCCAGCGACTTCATCCTCGTCCACGAGCCGCAGATCCCAGCCGGCGAACCGGCTTTCTTCCAGGACCGCCTTCAGTTCAGCACCTAACAGGGAGGAGGCACCGGCAATGACCATTCTTTGCGCGTGCCGGTCTGGAGACATCGCTCAGGCCGTCCGGGTTAGCATGCGATGGCGCAAGGTGCGAATAATGTGCAGAACGATGCCAGCGAGCGCATAAGTCCCCGCAATAATCACGAGCACAAATTCGGAATAGCGCCAGATGATACCGACCAGCATTACAAGGAGGATGATGGTGATGGAAGGCTGCTTCCGGGCCCATGGAATGTCCTTGAAGCTGTAGTAGCGCACGGTGCTGGTCATCAGCGCTCCAAGCAGCGGGAGCAGCACAAACCAGGCATACGACCCTCGCTGATCGCCGATTGGCCCGATCCAGTGGAACGCATGCACGATTGCCGCGACCACGCCCGCTGCAGCAGGTGTCGGCATCCCAACGAAATTCTTCGAGCCGCCCGGAGCCATCCCTTGCACGTTAAACCGGGCCAGCCTCCATGCGGAACAAATCAGGAACGCAAGGCAGCAGAGCCATGCAAAATGCCCCAGGAAGGAATCGCCATTTGCACTTGGCACGGCGCGATAGCCCCAGGCGTAAGCCAAAATCGCGGGAGCGATGCCGAAGCTCACGACGTCCGCGATGGAATCGAACTGCACCCCGAATTCGGTGTTCGTGCCGGTAAGCCGGGCGATGCGCCCATCCAAAGCGTCAAAGACAATCGCGATGCCGATGGCCTTGGCCGCATGGTCCAAATCTTCTCTTCCACCGATCAAGGCGGCGATCGAGGCGTAGTAACCGCAGAGAAGATTTGCTCCGGTCATCAGACTCGGAAGCAAGTAGATCCCGCGCCGGAAACGCCGGTCGCGCTTCTTGCCATTCAAGAACGGCATCTGCTGTTGTTCGTATTCCGCCATTCTGTTCGCTGCCCTGCACAAGAGTACTACGACTGCTGCTCTCCTTGCATTTTCGCGTTCGCACGTTGGACTCTATCGCCGCCAGCGGCGTTGCGAACGGCGGCCGGCTCCGGCATGCGGGCAATTATGCTCGAGCCGCCTCTCACGTTCTCACCCACTCTCACGGCGATCTCCGCTTCGTCCGGTAGCCACAGGTCCACGCGCGACCCGAAGCGCACTAGCCCGATGCGCTCTCCACGCGCCACCGCATCTCCCGCCTTCTTCCAGGACACGACACGCCGTGCGATCCAGCCTGCAATCTGCTTATACACGATTTCGCCGTGCTCGGTGACTTGTGTGAACACATTTTGCTCATTTTGCAGGGAAGCGTTCGCGTCCCACGCCGCAAGAAATCTTCCGGGCTTGTATTCGAGGCTTTTGATTGTTCCCGCGGCAGGTGCACGGTTCACATGCACATTCCAGATTGCAAGAAAAATGCTGACGCGTTTGCCCCGCCGTCCGTTGCAATCCTCCTGCTTAACGACCACAACGCGGCCGTCGGCTGGCGCGACGATTAGCCCCACCTCGCCGGGCACTGCTCTCTCCGGATTGCGAAAAAAACTGAAGACAAAGAGCCCGAGAAGCATTAGCGCCACGCCAGTGCCCAGGACCCAACTCTTGCCGAGTGCTGTCAGGGCCAAGCCAATCAGAAATGGAGGCAAGCCAAAAGAATACCCTTCCCGGACCATAACCTCCCCTGCTCCTTCGCGGCTCGCGTCCGCGGGAAGACTCTGGTCATTCTACGACACTTCTTTCTGACGGGTAGGTTTTACGTGAAGACTACTGCGTATGTCTAGCGTCTGCGCCGTGGATGCGCGCAGCAATGCGCTCCATTTCATCCTTTACGTGCAGTTTAAGCTTCTTCAGCTTGATTTCTTCGATGAGGTCTTCCGAGTTCAGGTAGGGTGACTGCGAGAGTTTCTGGAGTTCTGCTTCATACTGCTGATGCTTTTCGGCCAGACGCTGGTATTCGGCGTCTGTCGCGAAAATTACGTCCCGAGGGCTCCGCTGCGCTGTCGCCATGCGAACCTCCGACGGCCAAATTGTGTATGCTGCATGAACGGAGGGTAGCACCTGGAATTTCTACGTCAAGAGGTAATCGGTACCTGTCCTGTGGATTTTTGGACTGGCAGTAGTTAGCTCATCCCGTAGTAACGTGGGAGACATCCAAGGCCAGCACCAAGGCAGATTCATCGGGCTCATGGTAGTAATCCAGCCTCTTCCCGACTTGGAGGAAGCCCAAGCGCTGATAAAAGGCTACCGCCTCAGTATTCGACTCGCGCACTTCCAGAAACACGCGAATAACCCCTTCCCGCTGGAAAACATTCAACAGAGCTTCGACTAAATGACGGCCCACTCCAAGTCGCCGGGCAGGTGAGCGGACAGCCAGATTCAGGATTTCGGCTTCGTCGGCAACGCGGCGGCCAGCGATAAACCCTACGATTGCTTTCCTTTGCCGGGCGGTCAGACAGTAGGCAGAGTAACTTTCGAGTGTCGCCCGCAAGCCGTCCTGTGTCCATGCCGCCGCTTGGGGAGTTTCCTTCAAGATATCGGAGATCGTGGGGAGGTCCAGACTTCGGCAGGGTCGCACCTCTGCGTTCCCGTGGTCGGCTTTGGCCTCAGCGGACAACGCTCGAATTCCCTTTCCAGAAAATCTCCGCGTCGGAGCGCCGCACATAGTTCGCATCTAACTCTAGAGGATCGCTGAATTCCCTACGGCCAGCACGTTCCTCCGCTATCTCTGCAATCGCGGCCGCGAGCTTTGGTTGGCTGGTCCTCACAGTGTCTCCGCAGGCCTCGCGCGCTTTCCATATCTCCAGACCGACAATCAGGCCAGGATCCAGTGTGACCCAATTCACTGGCCCCCTCCCCGCCAGCTCGGTAACGATGTTGACGAAGCCCTCCGGGGAGATCACTACCTCATCCCCGATGCGCTCCATCCGGCCAGATTCTGTACTGTAAAGTGCTCCAAATAGCTGGCCCCGCTGTGCGTCGTAAAGCGCCGCGACAAATCTGCCTGTTTGCACCAAAGGTAGAGCCATAGCTTCCAGCCTGGAAATTCCCACCACCGGGATGTCATAAATCTCGGCCCACGCCTTTACGGTCGTAAGTCCCACCCTCAATCCGGTGAAGGAACCAGGCCCCGTTGCAGCGGCCAGAACATCAACTTGCTTCATTCCTGCGCCTGCCTCGTTGAGTGCCTGGTCGACTGCAGGTAGCAGCCATTCGGAGTAATCCGACGTGTCAAAATGACCTTGGAAGGAGGCGGTGATCCCATTTCGTCGAATTGCCACGCCGCCACGGGCTTCACAGGTGTCAATTGCCAAAACTATCAATCCCTAGAGTCCTTTCCACCCACTCAGCTTACTCCTTCAATTCAAACGATTTGCAAGAAAAGTTTCACGCAGGACTTGTGACCGCACACCGGGGCTGTGTCAAATCACTCACAGGCACGGTCTTCAAAGTGGAGTCAGCTCGAGCAATTTGACTGCCAATTCTGTCCACCTCTTTCCCTATCTTCCTGATTTCACAGGATATATCTTGACTCTCCTGGCGCGGTTCATTACACTGTGCTCATCTGCTTTGGGGGGACCACCTCAGCTATGGAATATAAGATCGGCGACAAAGTCGTTTATCCGAACCACGGCGTAGGGGTAGTTGAACAAATCAGTTACGGCATATTGAACGGCAGGACCGAACGTTACTTCATGATTCGCATTCTTTCCAGCGGGTTGCGCGTGATGGTTCCTTCATCGAACGCCTCCTCTGTTGGCCTTCGCTCCGTCATTCGATCGAATGACACGACCAAGGTGCTGGGCTTCCTTGAAAAGGGCAAGCTGATCTCGCACCACGACTGGAAGCACCGTTTCAAGGAGAATTCCGAGCGCATGCGCACGGGTTCCCTTCTAGAGGTGGCGGTCGTACTGAAAAGCCTCGTTTCCCTGAGCCGCAGCAAGCCTCTCTCTTTCCGCGAAAAAAAGATGCTGGAACGCGCCAAGTATCTCTTGGTGAGCGAGATGGCCACGGCTCGCAATCTTACTGCCGAGAACGCCGAGGGACTCGTCGTTAAGTCTTTGGCGAAAGCCAAGCTGCAGTTCCCCACGATGCAGGAAAAGTTCGAGTAGCATAGCTCAGAATAGGAGTTTTTCACGGGCAGTCCCGCAGAGAGGGATTGCCCGTTTTCTTTTGGTGGTGACTCTCTCGTGGCGCCGCGAGGGCTCGCCGTGCTCTTCTGTGGTGCCAAATGTAGTTCACGCTAACGGCATGCTCGCCATAGCGTTCAGTTTCACGTCCGCGAATTGGCCATGCAGAAATCGCGAGTACGCCGCCGCCGCAATCATCGCTGCGTTGTCCGTTGATAGCGCTCTCCCGGGGAAAAACACTCTAAGTCCCTGCGCTTGCGCCCGCTCCGCAAAAACTGCGCGAAGCCTGCTATTCGCGGCCACCCCGCCGGAGACTAGGATCGTCTCTACGCTGCACTCTTCCGCGGCCGCCAGCGATCGCTCTACAAGGTCTCGCACCACGGCGTTTTGAAACTCACGCACCAAACCCAGCGTTCGAGCACCACAGAGGGGCAGCAACTCTTCAAATCCCCGATGCCCCGCATGCAGCGCCTTTTCACGCTTTTGAATCTCGGCGTTGTATTCGGGATGCTCCCGCAAGTGGTACAAGACCGCGGTCTTTAATCCGCTGAAACTGAAGTCGAGTGCGTTGCCGCGCGTCTTCGTCGGGCCAAATTTCACTGGCACGGCCACATTGCCTGCGGCTGCCGCCAGTCGGTCCAAGATTGGTCCACCAGGGTAGCCGAGCCCCAGCAGCTTCGAGACCTTGTCGTATGCTTCGCCGGCGGCATCATCGCGAGTCTGCCCCAGCTTTCGGTACGCGAAGCTACCGACGCTCGAGCTGGCCGCAAACTTCACCTCGTACAAAACGGTGTGCCCGCCCGAGACGATAAGGCACACTGCAGGCAGCTTTGGAACCTCGCCCCGTTCATGCGCCTCCAGAAAAACAGCGTGAATGTGCCCCTCAAGATGATTGACTCCAATCAGCGGCTTGCCCAGCGCTTTCGCGAGAGTCTTGCCGTAGGTGATTCCCACCAGTAGCGAGCCGACGAGCCCCGGCCCCTGTGTCACGCCAATCGCGTCCAACTCCTCAAAACGCAGTCCCGATTGCTCCATGGCTTCGCGCACAACCGGCACAATCTGGCGTAAATGCTCCCGCGAAGCCAGCTCCGGAACGACTCCGCCGTACTTGTGATGAATGTCGATTTGCGAAGCCACCACGCTCGACAGGATCTTGCGGCCATCGAGGACCACAGCGGCAGCCGTTTCATCGCACGACGACTCGATGCCGAGAATCCGCACTTCTTTTTTGGCGATGCTCTCCATCGTTCGCGCTCGAAATTCCATGCTAGCACACCGCAATCAGACCATTTACGCGCCGAGCAACATCCCGCTTGTGGGGATATCCAGTAGCTGCCGGGACGCGCACTCTAGCGGTGCGAGACCTTGGACCGCCGCCTACGCTCCGCTGCATTGACAAAACTCTGCTGCCGTCGCTACTGTGCTTACGGTGATAAATCTCTACCGAAAGTTCGACTGACCATTCTCCCATGACCCAAGAGCCGAAACAGCCCTCGCCAAGTTCCGCCCCGCACCAAAAAGTCCGTAAGGCCGTTCTTCCGGCGGCGGGTCTGGGCACACGATTTCTTCCCGCGACCAAGGCCCAACCCAAGGAGATGCTCACCGTCGTCGACAAGCCGCAAATTCAGTACGTCGCCGAAGAATGCGTCGCTTCCGGCATCGAGCACATCATCATTGTCACAGGCAAAGGCAAAAACTCCATAGAGGACCATTTTGATAATGCCCCGCTACTTGAGCGCTTCCTTGAGGAGAAAGGCAAAAAGCAACAGGCGGAGATGGTTCGCACCATCAGCAACATGGTGCAGGTCAGCTACACGCGCCAGAAGGAGCCGCTCGGCCTGGGCCATGCCGTACTGGTCGCCAAGGACCTAGTCGGCGACGAGCCGTTTGCCGTGCTTCTCGGCGATGTGCTCATCCCCGGCGAAAACCCCGCGACCAAGCAGCTCATCGATGTGTATGAAGCCACGGGAACCGGCGCCATCGCGGTCGAGGAGGTACCGCGCGAGAAAACGAATCTTTACGGGATCGTCGCCGGGGAACCTGCTCCGATCGCGCCGTTTGGGGAACGGCTGATGCGCATTCGCGATTTGATCGAAAAGCCCCTGCCTGCACAAGCCCCCTCGAACCTCGCGATCACAGGGCGTTACGTCTTGCCGCCGGCAGTTTTTGGCTGCCTTGAACGCACCAAACCTGGGGCAGGTGGCGAAATCCAGCTCACCGATGCCCTGCGCATCCTGGCCAAGGAAGTAGGCCTCTGGGCCTTGATCTACGAAGGAATTTCCTACGATGCGGGAGACAAACTGGGCTTCTTGAAAGCCACTGTTGAGCTCGCCCTGCAAAACAAAGAGTTCGGCGAGGACTTCCGCGAGTACCTCAAATCCCTCAAACTATAGCCTCCGTGCCAGATTCGCTCGGACTGACTTCAAAGCCGTCGCGAAGAACGCCATACCTCCACAACGCTTTTCTCCGTACTTCCACGAATCGTTCCTTGTTACTTCTTTGCCGACTTTTTGTCCTTCGACTCCTTAGCAGGGGACTCTTTCGGCGATTCTTTTGCGGTTTCTTTGGCAGGAGCTTTCTCGTCAGCCGCGCGCTCACCGGCCGCTTGCTTCTTTCCCGCATAGTCGGTCACGTACCACCCTGACCCTTTAAATTGGATCGCCGGAGCGCCGATCAAGCGCTCTACCTTGCCCCCACAATGCGGGCATTTCTTGAGGTGAGGACCCGATGCACTCTCAATCTTCTCGGTCCTCTTGCGGCATTTCGTGCACTCGTACTCGTACAACGGCACAGTCCAACCTCCAGCGCTTGTTTCAAAACGTTGATTATAGCATGCGAGCCGAGGCACCCCTCGCGGCGTGCTAGACTCATTCGAGAGCTGTTTCATGCAAGTGAAAGCACGAACTCAATCGCCGACGGGCACACCCCGCGGGTGCCTTTACCTCGTGGCCACGCCAATCGGCAACCTCGAGGACATCACCCTGCGCGCACTTCGCATCCTGAAAGAGGTTGGCCAGATCGCCTGCGAAGACACACGGCACACGCTGAAACTCCTTACTCATTTCGACATCCATAAGCCATTGGTGAGCTACCACGAGCACAATGAACTGACGCGCGCCCCCGAATTGGTGCTGGCGATGGAAGAAGGCGCGAGCATAGCACTGGTGAGCGACGCCGGCATGCCACTGGTTTCCGACCCGGGACACCGCCTGGTCACGCTCGCGATCCGCCACCGTATTCCGGTTGTTCCCGTGCCTGGACCGGCCGCCTTGCTGACCGCGCTCGCGGCTTCCGGGCTGCCCAATGACGAATTCCTATTCCTCGGCTTTTTGCCCGCGCGGAGCGGCGAACGGCAGCGTGCTTTGGAGCGGCTGCGCATTGAGGAGCACACACTGATTTTCTACGAAGCGCCTCACCGCATCGCCGACACAATCGCTGACGCCGCTGCCATCCTGGGTGACCGGCAGGCTTGCCTTGCACGCGAAGTCACAAAGCTGCATGAAGAATTCCGCCGAGGCAAGCTGACTGACCTCTTCCAGTCGCTCGAAGAACATCCCGCGAAAGGCGAAATCACGCTGGTCATTGGCCCGCCAGAGAAAGCGACGGGCGGCGCGCATGCCGATACGGCGCAATCCCTCGCCGCGCGCGTGGATGAACTGATGCACCAAGCCAAACTCGATCGCAAGGAAGCTCTAAAGCTCGCCGCGAAGGAACGCGGCATCTCCAAACGCGACGCCTACCGCCAACTCCTGGACGAAAACCCTCCGCCCTCCGAATAGGTCCATACCTCCCGCATCTGGCTGCCCCTAGTCGCGAGGCCCTTGCCGTTTTTTCTTTCCATTTCTCGCAGGAACCACCAAGTGGACTCCTTTTCTTCCCTAATTTCACTGGACACGAATACCTCAATTGGCTCAGAATGCGCGTCACTGAGCCCTGTGGTCCCCGCTGGGCAAAGCTCGCATGCTGGATACGAGGAGGAATCGTGCTTCAAAGATTTTCTCGATTTATGGTTGCCATGGTGGTGGTCGGGTCGGTCATAGCAATAGATTGTCAAGCGCAGCCGCAGTCCTTGATGACAAGTCACATGCGTGAAGTAACCCTGAAGAATCAGGCACAATCGTTCGGGCGCCTCCCCGCGACCCAGACTATGCGGCTCGTAATCGTTCTGCCCTTGCGGAATCAAGCTGAACTGGACAGCTTCTTGCAGGAAGTCTACGACCCTACCAGCCCTTCCTACCGGAAGTTCCTCACGGTGGATGAATTCACGTCGAGGTTTGGCCCCACGCAGGAAGATTACGACGCTGTGATTCAGTTTGCGGAACGCCACGGTCTTACCGTGGTTGGCACCTCCCGCAATCGTGTGAACTTGGACGTGACAGGGACCGTAGCCAACATTGAGAGCGCCTTCCATCTAAACATGGGAGTTTACCGGCACCCCACCGAAGGCCGGGCGTTTTATGCTCCGGACCGCGAGCCGACCGCCGAACTTCCCTTTCCGCTGTGGCACATCGCCGGGTTGGACAACTATTCGATTCCACATCCCGCGGGACTGCACAAGAATCCCAACGTGAAGCCCAGCGCCACGACGGGCTCAGGCCCATCAGCTTCGTTCTTGGGAAGTGACATGAGGGCCGCCTACTACGGTGGAACGCTCACGGGCAGCGGCCAGTCGCTCGGGTTGCTCGAATACTACGGTACCGATTTGGCCGACTTGAACACTTACTTCAGCAACATCGGCCAAACCAATAATGTTCCCATCAATTTGGTCTCCACCGACGGAACCAGCACGAGTTGTTTGGCGTCGAGCGGCTGCGATGATACGGAGCAGACCCTGGACATGACCCAAGCACTGGGCATGGCCCCGGGGCTGTCCTCGCTGGTCATGTACGTGGGATCAACCGACGCGGCAATCTTTAACGCCATGGCTACCGCGAGTCCACTCAACGCTCAACTGAGCTCATCGTGGACTTGGAGCCCTGCGGACCCCAGCACTGACAATCCGTACTTCCAGGAGTTCGCGGCACAAGGCCAGAATTTGTTTCAAGCAGCCGGGGACAGCGGCGTATGGAACTCGCGCTCTGCGATTTTCCCAGCGGACGATGTGTACGTTACCTCGGTTGGTGGAACAGACTTGGTGACAAGCTCCGCTGGGGGACCCTGGAGTTCAGAAACCGTATGGGTAGATGGGGGAGGTGGCGTTTCGCCAAATCATTTCGCGATTCCCTCCTGGCAGACGGCCGCGGCTGGTGGGTGCTCGAGTTGTTCCAAAACGTACCGCAATGCGCCGGACGTTTCGGCGAACGCGAACTTCACCTTTTACGTATGCGCGGACCAAACGACGTGCACCGCGAACGAGTATGGTGGAACCAGTTTTGCCGCACCTATGTGGGCAGGGTACCTCGCTCTCGTCAACCAGCAGGCCGTCGCTAACGGGAACTCGCCCGTCGGATTCATCAACCCGACTCTCTATTCGATCGGCGGGAGTTCCAACTATGGCACGGACTTCCACGACATCACCAGCGGCAGCAACGGGGATTCGGCCACAACTGGCTACGATCTGGCAACCGGTTGGGGTAGTCCCAGCGGATCAGGCCTGATTAACGCACTTATCGGATCGAGTTCGACTCCTGGCTTCAGCCTTTCCGCATCACCGTCTTCGGTGACAGTTACGGTTGGCAATTCGGGAAACTCCACGATTACGAGCACGGTGACCGGCGGGTTCAATTCGCCGGTCTCGTTGTCAGCGTCCGGACAACCCTCAGGGGTGACGGTGACCTTCAGCCCCACGTCGATTACTGGAAATGGCTCTTCGACTATGACGATGACCGTTGCGTCATCCACCACGCCCGGCACGTATAGCATCATCGTGACCGGCACGGCCGGAAGCAATACCCAGACGACGACCGTTTCGCTGACTGTAACGGGAATAAATCCTGGCTTCTCTCTGAGCGCGTCTCCTACTTCTATCACGGTTACAAGGGGCACCTCCGGTTCCGTCACGATCACAAGCACTGTGACGGGCGGATTCAACTCCGCTATTTCGTTGTCAGCTTCGGGACAAGGAAGCGGACAAACCGTGACATTCAATCCAACCTCGATCACTGGAGCGGGCACCTCAACAATGACCATAAGGGTGAGCAGGAACTCCAGAGTCGGCACGCGCACGATAACCGTGACAGGCAAGAGCGGCAGCACGAGCCATACAACTACAGTCACACTGAAGATTCAGTAGTCGCGCGAGCTCTCATCGTCGCACGGCCGCGACGCTACAGGGTTGAGTGCGGACCCCATGCAAAATCCGCATAGACCAGAGCATTTGCGAGAGGAACCTCTGGGCGGCAACGGCGCAGCTCATACCTGCGCCGCCGAAACAGTCAAACCTTCACGCCGCCGATTCTGAGCGGAACACGCGCTGGAAGCGCGGCCCGACAAACTGGACACCAACCAGCTTCTCTCCATCGGGAGAGTCCCCAGTAACATGCACAACGCGCCCCATCGTTTCAAAGTCGTTCTCCATGCGACGCGCCGAAGGCCCCTGCAGCGGTATGCGGATCTGCAGGTTCGAGCCGATGGCCACGTCGAAACGTGTCCGAAAGGCCGCACCACTCCGGCACAGATTTTCGCTGGATGTATCTTCCTCGAAGGCAAATCCCCGCGCGTCGCGTCCACGAACGCGTAACGGCAACCTCACGGAGATTCTACGTTCCGACCTCTGCCGGGCAATTCTTTCGCTGGTCTGGCTCATGGGCTGGATCCCCCCCAACGGCCGCCTTCCGCTGGAAGAAGCGCTCTACGTTCTCGACCACTTCCCCCGGCGTGCGCGCCAGATGCACAATTCTGCGCAGTTCGCTGCCATTCCCCACCCCATGGGTAAACCAGCAGGCGAACTGCTTCATTTTTCCCATGGCATCCGGTAGGTTGGAGTTCAGAATTTGCCCGTAGTAGCCAGAAAGTAAACGGTGCCGGTCCTCCTCGGTCGGGACGTGGTAATGCCCGGTTTCTTGGTATTCTTCCACCTGAGCAAAGATCCAGGGGTTCGTGGCTGCAGCTCGCCCTATCATGACCGCGTCACAGCCGGTCTGCTGCACCATCCGCGCAGCATCTTCCGGGCACTGAATGTCACCGTTCCCTATGATGGGAATCCTCACTGCCTGCTTCACTTCACCTATCAGGTTCCAGTCGGCTTTCCCGGAGTATCCTTGCAAACGCGTGCGCGGATGAATCGCGGCCGCTTCGACACCGGCTTGCTCGGCCATCTTCACCACTTCTTTTGCGACAATGGACTTCTCGTCCCAACCTGCCCGCAGCTTGATGGTGAGGGGAATCTTTACCGCTGCCCGTACGGCGCGGAAAATCTCTTCCAGCAGTGGCAATTCGCGCAGCAGACCCGAGCCGCCGCACTTCACCACTTTTTTCGCCGGGCAGCCAAGGTTGATGTCCACCGCGTCGTAGCCCAGATCCTCCACCATGCGCGCCGCGTCCGCCATCGCCTTCGGATTGGCCCCAAAAAGCTGCGCCGCGATGGGATGCTCGTCATCCTGAAAGTAAAGATAGCGAAGGGTCTTCTTCGCGCTCCGCGTAATTCCCTCGGAGCTGGTGAATTCCGTCATCAGCAAGCCGCACCCACCCAGGCTCCGAATCACTCGCCGGAACAATGTGTCCGTCACCCCTGCCATCGGCGCCAGTACGGTCGCGGGGCGCACACACAAATCTCTGACGCGGTACTGTGCGGGGATGTGCACAGGGTGCGCGGCATCAAGGGGCGCCTCGCCCCTCGTTAGAATGCCGCGGACCCGCGCGTCGAATTGTGGGTTATCGCAGTTAATTGGCTTTTCCCTTTTTCTGTTCGTCTTTCGGGGCCTCGACTGGAGCCGCCTTCAAGTATTCGTCCAGGCGCAGGAACTTCCGGCCGAGAGCGCCGCTGTAGGCCGACCAATCCGCTTCGCCGGAATCAATGTCCATGGCCGCACGCACGGCAGCGAGCTTGGAATCCAAATCGTCCAAGTAGTGAAATGCCAGCGCCTCTCGAATCATGGGCAGCTTGGGCGAACCAAATTCATACTGCCCGTGGTGGCTGATCAGGATGTGCTCCACGACGGTTTTCAATTTCGCAGGAAATCCCTCGATTGTATCCATGGCCTTATTCACGGTTTCCAGCTCCATCACGATATGCCCGAGGAGTTGCCCCTCCGTCGTATATCCGACTGCGCGTTCGTAACAAAGTTCATCCAGCTTGCCGACATCGTGAAGCATCGCGGCCATAAGTAGCAGGTCGGTGTCGAGCTCGGGATAGTGGGTGGCAACCTGCTTGGCCAGAACGCAGAGGCTGACCACGTGCTCCACGAGTCCCCCGAGGTAAGCGTGATGCATTACTTTTGCTGCAGGCGCGCGCTTGTAGCGTGTAGCAATTTGCGGATCATTCAGAATTTTCGTCACCAGCGTTTTCAACCAGGGATTCTTCATCCCCTCCGCGTGCGCCAGTAGTTGCTTATAAAGCTCATTCACGTCTTTCTTCGTGTGAGCCAGAAAATCGGCAAGATCAATCTCTTCCGGCTTTGCCACGCGGAACTGCTGTAGGAGCAACTGAGGTTTATTGCGGTATATCTCGACGCGCGCCTGCACCTTCACGAAGTCGTCGCGGCTGACGTCTTTGGCCATGACGTCAAACTGGTCCCACATGCGCGCCTCGACCGTGCCGCTCTTGTCGCCCAACTCCATGCGCAGATAGGGCTTTCCGGCATTGGTGTTCCGGATTTCCTTCTCATGCACGAGGAAGAATCCAGTAATCGTCTGGTCCGCCGCCAGATCCTTGACGAAAGGAGTTTTCATTTCCCCGACCCAGCACGCTTCCCGAAGAGCAAGAATTTCTTGTGGCCCCGCTTTTCCTTGGTGACTTCGGGAGTAGTGCTCACTTCTTCAATCTCCGAATTCCCACCTCCGGCCATCTCCTGGTAACCGGGCTTGATCACGACGTAGCTCTGTTCACGCAATGTCTTCAGGTACTCGCGGAGTGCGGGCTCCATCCGCTCCTCATAAAGGTGATTCATGATCTCGTCGACCACTTTTTCGAACGGCTGTATGCCTTCCTCGTAGCGCTCCAGAACCCGCAGGACGAGAAAGCCCTGTTTGGTCTCGATCACTTCGGTCATCTCGTTCTTTTTCATCTTAAAGACCAGGTCTTCCAGTTCCTTGGAAAGCTCGCCGCGCTTGTACGCGCCGAGATAGCCGCCCTGTTGCGCGGTGGGGCCGTCTGAAAAGCGCTTGGCCAATTCGCCAAAATCTTCGCCATCCTTTACTCGGTCCCGCAGCTTCTGGGCCTTCGCCTTCAAGTCGGGGATTTCGGACTCTTTCTTTCCTTCAGTCTTGACTTCGATGGCCTGGAGAGCCACCTGCTCGGGGCGCTCGAATTCCTTCTTGTGCTCCTCATAAGCCTTCCTCGCGTCATCACGGCCGATGGTAATATGCGCCCCGACTTCGCGGCGGATCACTTCCTGCGTCAAAATGCGATTGCGAATGTTGCTCTTGAAATCTTCCCAGTTGAGACCCTGGGAGGTGACCGCCTTTTCCAACTCGTCCAGGTCCTTCAACTTGTTCTGCTGGCGAATCTGGTCCAACTGCTTGACCACATCCGGTTCGACGCTGATGCTCATGTCTTTGCCGCGCTGAGACAAGAGAGATTGGTCGATCAAGTCTCGCAAGGCGAACTTCTGGCGATCCTCGACGGCCACTCGAAGTTGTTCCGGAGTGCACCGGCCGCTGCATTCCTGCTGGGCGTCCTCGCCCGCTTGTGCGCGCGCTTTGTCCAGTTCGGAGCGCGTGATGATCTCGTTGTTGACGCGCGCGATGATTTCCTCAACCACTTTTCCCTCAGTCGCGGGTTTGACCGTGGCCTTTGCTGTGGCCGGAGCAGTGACAGGTTTCTTTTCGTCTGCAGCCTTCTTTTCTTCGGCAGGGGCCGGCTCTTCCATCTTCGGTTGTTCCAGGGCCGGTGGCTTCTGCGCCGGCGGAGCCTGAGCTGGCGGGTTTTGAGCGGGCGGATTTTGCGCCGGCTTATCTTGTGCCAGCAGCGGCCACGCGGCCAAAAGTACGGCTATAAACGCACATTTCTTCATGATTCTCCCCATTCTGGAAGTTTAACTTGGATTCTTTCCCGTGTCAGCTTTGGCTTTCCCCGCCCAACCCGGCCAGCACTTTGCGCAAAGCCCCCGTAACCCCTTCACCCCGCTCGAGATCCATCCAAAGCACGCCACTCGGGTCGAGCTTGATTCCCTTCCGCGACCGCACCACTCTAACCACGGCTGCTGGTTCCAAGGTGGTCTCCGGGTGAAATCTCAGGGCGACTTTGGTGCCCTGCCGTTCAACTGCGGCAATTCGCAACCGCTCACTGATGGATTTGAGGACCGCGTACTCCAGAAGGTTTTCTACGGATTTTGGCGGCGGGCCAAAGCGGTCCTCCAGCTCTTTCCGCACGTCTTGCTTCTCCGCCTCCGTTGCAATCGAAGAAATTCGTTTGTACGTCCGCAGACGCATATTCTCGCTCGGAATGTACTCGGGCGGAATGCGCACGTCCATTCCGAGGCTCAGCGTGGTGCGCAATTCGGGCGCCGCTTCTTCGCCCTTGAGCTTCGCCACGGCTCGTTCCAGCATTTGGACGTACAGATCGAAACCGATGGCCTCAATGTGCCCGTGTTGCTGGCGGCCGAGCATGTTCCCGGCTCCGCGCAGCTCCAAGTCGAGAGCGGCGATGCGAAAGCCCGCGCCCAGTTCGCTGAACTCCTTCATGGCGGCAAGACGCTTGCGGGCCACGTCGGAGAGAATCCGCTCCGGCGGCACCAACAGGTAGGCATAAGCGCGCTGGTGCGAGCGGCCGACTCGACCTCGCAACTGGTACAACTCCGCGAGACCCAGTCGATCGGCGCGATTCACCAGGATGGTATTGGCCCGCGGGATGTCGAGCCCGTTTTCCACGATGGTGGTGGCCACCAGAACATCGGCCTCATCGCGGATAAATTTCAGCATCACATGTTCCAGCTCTTTTTCTCCCATCTGCCCGTGCCCGACGACCACTCGTGCCTTGGGAACAAGCTTGCTCACCAGGTTGGCAAGCGAATAGATCGACTCGACGCGGTTGTGAATGAAATACACTTGCCCTTCGCGCGCCAATTCGTTCTCGATGGCCTTTTTGACCATTTCTTCCTTGAACGGGCTGACCACGGTTTGGATCGAGAGCCGGTCGCGCGGCGGCGTCTCAATCACGGACATATCGCGCAGGCCCACGAGCGACATGTGCAGCGTGCGCGGAATCGGCGTGGCGGAAAGCGCTAGGGCGTGCACGTTTTTGCGCATCTCCTTCAGCCGTTCTTTATGGGCCACGCCAAAGCGCTGCTCTTCATCTACTACCAGTAGTCCCAAATCCTGAAACTTCACGTCCTTGGACAGCAGCCGGTGTGTCCCTATGACAATGTCGACTTTCCCGGCTTCCAGATCAGCGAGCACCTGTTTTTGCTCGGCGCTGGTGCGGAAACGGCTGAGCATTTCAATCCGCGCAGGAAAAGCGGCGAAACGTTTCTTGAAAGTCTCGAAATGCTGAAAGGCAAGCACGGTGGTCGGCGTTAGAATTGCCACTTGCTTGTTGTCGCCGATCGCTTTAAACGCCGCGCGCATGGCCACTTCTGTTTTTCCATAACCCACATCGCCGCACAGCAGCCGATCCATCGGCGAGGATTTCTCCAAGTCGCGCTTCACGTCCCCAATCGCCGTCAATTGGTCAGGTGTTTCCTCAAACTCGAAGGAATCCTCAAACTCGCGCTGCCAGTTGCCGTCCGGCGAAAAGGCAAAGCCCTGCGCGGTTTTGCGCTCTGCGTAGAGAGCGAGGAGCTTGTCGGCCATCTCTTCGAGCGACTTGCGCACGCGGCTTTTCCGCGAGGTCCAGGCAGTTCCGCCAAGCCGATCTAGCGACGGGTGCGAGCCTTCCACCGCCCGATAGCTTTGCACCAGATCCATGCGTTCCAGAGGGACGTACAGGCGGGCATCTTCGGCGTAGCGCAGAAGCATGAACTCGCCCCGCCGGCCATCCGACTCGATCGCGCGCAAACCTTCGAACTGGCCGATGCCGTGGTCGACGTGAACGATGTAATCGCCTGCCTTCAGCTCCCCAAAATCTGCAAAAAATCCGGACGTACGAATCTTGCGGCTCGGCCTTTCCACTGCCGGGGCGACGTCGAACATGTCGCCGTTCCCGAAAATGGTGAGCTTGGCTTCAGGAAACGCCACGCCTTCCGCAAAAGGAGCTCGCATGAGCAAAAGCCGAGCCGTTTCGGACGCATTCTCGGCGGTGAACCCCGCCGCGGCTTCTTCGGTCTCCCCCAAAACGTAGGGAACGTCGTATTCGCGGCAGATGTCGGCGTAACGCTCCAGTTCGCCGGGGCTGGCCGCCGTCAGGAAAACCGTGCCGCCATCGCCGATCTGAGATTTCACGTCACCCAAGCACGCGACCACGTCTCCGTGGAAGCGAGTGCTGGGACGGGCAATCAACTCAAAGCGCTTGCCGCCCGACTGCGCGAGATTGAGCTGTTCAAGCTCGACCCGCGTGGTCTTGAGCAGTGCCTTGTCCAATTGCTCCTCGCCCCAGAAGAGATCCTTCACAAGGGGAGAATTGGCCCTCCCGTGGCGCTCGTAATTTTCCGTCGCTGCTTCCAGCAATTTCTTCCGCGCGTCGCGCAGGCTTCCAGGTTCATCGAGAAACACAATTGGTTTAAGGGAGCTTTCCGCCAGCTCAAACAGGGAGCTGTCACGCGGCTCCTTGGTTTCGCCAAACCATCCACCGGGCTCCCACTCCTCGGCTTCGTGGCTGCCCGGTGCTGGAACGCTCCATTCGGCGAGCGGCAGAATCGTGGTTTTCACAACGGGCGCGGTGGAGCGCTGCGTCCGCGGATCGAACTCGCGCACGGATTCCACGGTGTCGCCAAGCAACTCGATGCGTACCGGGCGAAGAGCTTCCGGAGAAAATACGTCCACGATGCCGCCGCGTACCGCGAACTGGCCCGGAAGTTCGACCATTTCCGTGCGCGCATAGCCGGTACTGGCCAGATGCGTGATCAGCGCCTCGTGGTTGGCCTCGGAATCTTTTGCGAGAATGCGCGCAAGTGTCAGGTAGAGGTAAGGATCTTGATAACGCCACATCGCCGCTGAGACGGGCGCAATTACCAGAGAGATTTCGCCATTCGCCAGGCGATACAGGGTGGCCGCACGGCGCTCCAGAATGTCCGCGTGAGGAGCTTGCGGATCCCACGGCAAGCTATCGAAGGCGGGAAGTATGCCAACGCCACCCGTGGGCCCGGGAAATATTTGCGAAAAGAGACGCAGGCTTTCGGCAAGATCTTCGGCCCGCCGGTTGTTTTCCGTGACGAAGAACGCGGGCCGGCGCAATTCGTGGACAACGTGGCAGGCAACGAGCGTTTTTGCCACGTCTTGCAGGCCGGAAAAGCCAACAAGGTTGCCGCCGGCGCGCACTTCTCCCACCACGCCCTCCATTGAAGGGTGGCGCAGAAGAGCTTCCATCCGTTCTCGCACCGCCGGCAGGATCATCGCTTACGAAAATCGGGCCCCAGTCACGCTGCACGCCGGTTCTGCAAATTGTATTGTGTGCCAGGATGTCGCTAGGCACGAATCTTTTTCAGGATGTCCGTGGTGGAATAGCCAGGCACCACGTCGACAAGAACCACTTTGCCGCCCGCCGCTTCCACTTCCTCGCGACCCACTATCTGGTTGCCCGGCCAGTCTCCACCCTTCACGAGAATGTCCGGTAGAAGCGCGGCAATCACGCGGTGCGGCGTCAACTCGTCAAAAATGAACACGGCATCTACGCACTCGAGGCTCGCCAGAATTTCTGCGCGCTCATCCTCGGGAATCACCGGCCTTCCGGGCCCTTTCAGTTCGCGAACGCTTTCATCGCTGTTCAGACCGACGATCAATACATCGCCGAGCGAGCGTGCCTTTTCAAGACTCTGGATGTGGCCGGGATGGAGCAGGTCGAAGCAGCCGTTGGTGAAGACGACGCGCTTGCCGTTGCGTTTCCCTGGGCCAAACCGCACAATCGTTTCATCCAATGTCAGGACTCTTAGGTGCACGGTTCTCCTTGTGCTTGATGTGATGAGGGACGCTTTCTCAACCGAAGAATCAGTTTAACACGCCCGAAGCTTGGGCTCGTTGCGAGGACTGCCACCTTGAACAAGAAAAGTCAGGTTTGGTTTGCGCTAGCGGGAATGCTCTGCCTCTTGATTGGCGGGGCGTTCTCTCTCTACGCCTCTCGGCGTTACAAGGAAAAGCACTATGTCGTGGACTCGGCCTCCTGCCGGATGAATCTTGTGGTGGTGGAGCGGAGAGACCTATCGCCAACCGGCGAGGCTGGATCGGTCGTACTACTCCACGGGATTTCCGCAAACCAAGAGATTATGCAGTATCTGGCGCGCAGTTTCGCCGAACAGGGGCTGCGTGTGTTCGTTCCCGATCTTCCGGGTCACGGACGCTCGCCGGGACCCTTTACGCCGGAACTTGCCGAGTCGTGTTCGACTTCTCTTGTACGAGGGCTCTCGGCGCGCGGGATGCTAAACCCTGAGCGCACCATCCTGGCCGGTCATTCCATGGGTGGAGCGATCGCGCTAAGAATTGCAGAGCGGCTCCGGCCCGCGGGGGTCATCGCGATTTCTCCGGCTCCCATGCAGGCCGCCTATGGCGTGATTCATGAGAATCTCCTTTTCCATGACCTGCCGCACGTCGTTCCCAAGACGCTGGTCCTCGTGGGGCAGCTCGAGCCCGGCAGCTTCACGGAAAACGCCCGCGACCTTGTCTCCAACAACAATGGCCCCACCCCTCCTTTCCGAATTGTTCCCCTGAACACGCACGTCAGCATGTTGTTCTCTCCGACAGTCGCGATCAATTCCCAGGCCTGGGCATCGCTCGCGCTCAATCTACCGGAAGCCACGCGTTTGCCTTCCCGCGCCAACCTCCTCGGGTCTCTCATGGGGCTCGTCGGGATTCTCTTGCTTGCAGGGCCATGTATCCGCGACCTCGTGGGAAAAGCACGGCGCGAGGATTCCGCGACAAGTTTGCCTCGCCGATGGTTTCGCGGCGTTCTCGAAGTCGTCGTCATCTCCCTCTTTGCGGTATACGTGCTTCACTACTGGCAACCACTTCGCGTCCTTCATCTGTTTCAAGGCTCGTATCTGGCCAGCTTTTTCCTTCTCGTGGGCCTAGGCCTGACTCTGCTTCATCTGCGGGAGGACTGGGCGCAATGGCGCGTTCCTGCAAAACTGTTTTTCGGAGCGGCGATCTCAGGTTTCCTTTTTCACTTCCTGATTGCGGGCTGGTTTGAGCTAACGGCGACGTCGGCATGGTTGACGCTGCAACGCTGGGAACGATTCCCTCTCTTTCTATTCGCCACATTTCTCTTTCTTTATGGATTGGAGTTGCTTTCGGGGCCGGTAGAGATCTCGCGCATGCGCTACCGCTACTGGTTGCTGCTGGTGGTGTTGTCATGGCTCGCCCTTGCGGCTGGAGTGTTGTACCTGAAGAGCGGCGAATTCCTCGTGGTCTTGCTTTCGCCCTACTTCGCCCTTCAATTCATTCTTTCCGGTTTGGGTGTGCAGTTGGTGCGGCGCTTGACCGGCTCGGCCACAGCCGCGGCTGTGTTCGGTGCTATACTTTTGGCGGGGCTTTGCCTGGTGCTCTTCCCCGTGTCCTAGGAAACGCCAGGCGCTTTCGCGGTTACCGGTCCCTCCTGCGTCCGAGATGGATACAAGCGAACGTTTTGGATGACAAATGGCTGACTATGTCATTGTCGGAGGTGGACCTTCCGGCGCCATGTGCGGGGAACAACTCGCGCGCGCAGGCCATTGCGTCAATATTTACGATGAACGCCTCGCCTGGGAGAAGCCGTGCGGGGGCGGCCTGACCTACAAAGCCACGCAGTGCTTCCCTTTCCTGCTCGATAATCCTCATCCGAAGAAGCTCATTCAAAACGTTGAGATCATCAGCGCCGAAAATCAACGCGCGCGCTTGGAACTGCAGCATCCAATCGTTATCTATTCCCGGACTGTCTTGAATGGCCTGCTGCTCGACCGGGCGCGAGACGCAGGTTGCCGCGTTCACCCTTTGCGCGTCCAGCAAGTGGACACCGCCACCGATCTACCGCGCTATTTGGTCGAGGGCGAGTGGCGCGAAGCGAATTTCCTCGTGTTTGCAACCGGAGCGCGCAATCATTTTTTGTCCGGCACGCGGCCGCTCTCGCGCGATGAACTCGAGATGACACAGGGCTACTTCGTGCCGCAGACTTCCGAGCAGATCATCATCAAGTTTTTGCCGGAGTTCGAAGGGTACATCTGGTCCTTCCCCCGCGCGGATCATCTCTCGCTGGGGATTTGCGGCAGCATGTCAGCGCACACCAGCAACGAATTGCGAAATCATTTGCGCCAGTTTGCCACGGCGGAAAAAATTGAGACTGCGGATGCCAAGTTTTACAGCCACGTGCTTCCGTCTCCTCAGGTACGCACACTTTCTGACCGCGCCGTGATTGGCAAGAACTGGGCGCTCTGCGGCGACGCCGCCGCGTGGGTGGATCCGCTCACTGGCGAAGGGCTGTTCTACGCGATGCGCTCCGGCGAAATTCTTGGACGGTCCATCGCAGAGGGCTGTCCCGAGGCATACCCCGCGCGGGTGCGGGCTTCGTTCTCGCTGGAATTGGAGTTTGCGGCGCGCATTGTGCGGCGGTTCTATCGCGGATCGTTCCTTGGCACTGCTGTCACAACACGCATGGTGCAGTTCCTGCAGCGCAACGCCGTCTTCCGCCAGTTGCTCTCCGACCTATTTTGCGGCATGCAGGACTACACCACGCTGAAGCAGCGCGTCCTCAGCCATCTCGGGGGAACGCTGAGCCAGTTTGTTTCGAGTGTGCTGCGCGTCGACAGGCCCCCAGCGAAAGCACCAGCCCACGGCTCCGCTACAGACTGACACTGTCGCACACCCTAAGGTTCACATGTTCTGCCGGTCGGCGGCTGGCTTTAAACGATGTCTTCTTTCACCGGATCCCACTGAACTGTGCGACCCTGCCGCAGCGAGGCAATGGCCATTTGGCACGCGATGGCTGACGTATAGCCCAGCGCGAAGGGACAATTGGGCTCGTGGCGGTTTCGCACGCAATCGAAGAAGTTTCGCATGTGGAGGTCGGTATCCGCGTCATCGGAACTGCCGACGATGTCGGGTTCGCCCCCAACGGCCTTGGGATTCCCGTGTTTGTGAGTCTCGTGATTACCTTGGGGAAGGAAAGCCACGTCGTCTACAACACGGATCACGGTTCCCTTATTGCCCAGCGCGAGATCGTTTCCATCTTCACCATAGTAATTGTTGCCAAAGGCGGAACTCCACGTGAAGAGGAGATTTTCCGGCTGGTCCATGGAAACGTCCATGGTGTCCGGCACTTCCATGTCGGGAGAAAGGTAGTTATAGCCGGACATGGTGGCTCGTCTGGGGATCTTGAGCCCCAGCACTTTGTACCAGAAGGCGACCTGGTGAAC
This sequence comes from Candidatus Limnocylindrales bacterium, assembly GCA_035623175.1. GTDB lineage: Bacteria > Acidobacteriota > Terriglobia > Acidiferrales > UBA7541 > Acidiferrum. Next base: position 33,318 of record DASPTY010000055.1, read on the forward strand.
CATGTTCTCGAATACGTTTCCGCCCGAATAATCCCAAAAGAACCGCCAATTGATGAAGCGCTGGGGATCGAAATCGTGCGGCGCCGCTTCCCCTTCGAACCCCTTCCAATCAACGTGCGCGGGATTGCAGTCGGCCGGGATTGATCTTCTCCATCCGCCGTAGGGCTTGTTGCGATAGTGGTGCGTATGAATTGCAGTGATGTTTCCCATTCGCTCTGGAATGGCCAATGCACGGGCCCTCTGAAAGGCCTTGCCGCTCACGGACTGGACACCTACCTGTACAACGCGATTCGATCCTTCCAAGGCGCGGCGCATGCGTCTGGCGTGGTCGGGGTTAAAGGCCATGGTCTTTTCCTGGTAGACATCCTTCCCCGCCTGAATGGACGGAACGAAGCTGAGGGCATGCTGGTGCTGCGGAGTGGCAATGAGGACGGCATCTAGGGACTTGTCGTCCAACAGGCGGCGAAAGTCGGAATAGACCTGAATTCCGGGAACAAGCTGTTTCGCTTCGTCGAGGCGGCGCGTGTAGACGTCGGCGACGGCGACGGCTTGCGTGTTGGGAACGTGCAGGGCGGTCTTGAAGATCTCCATCCCACGGCCGCCCGCACCGATGAGCCCGAAGCGGACGCGGTCATTCGCGCCCAAGACACGCGCGGGCGGAAATATAGAGGAACTGGCAAGCGCGGCGGCACCTCCGCCGACGTATTGAATAAAACTCCGACGATTCAGCATGGTTTTAGCTCCGTGAGTGTCATTCACATTGAAGTTCGATCCTCGACCAAGGACTAGTTCTTCGAGGAGCATACCACCGCCGAGGAGATTGAGTACGCTTCTTCCTTTGGGTGCAAGGAGCCCCGCGTAATGACTCTCTGAGCCTCGATCAGAAAGAGCTGAGAAAGACAGAAATCGCGACAAACGAGACCGGCGGCAAAGCGAGGTGTGATTTTTGTGAAAACCCTAAAGGTGCATGCGAAATTGGTTGGCTGAAAAAGCTGCTCTAAGTACACGCCCAGGCTTGTACTAAGGACGTTAACCGGCGAGCTATTCTAAAACTTTGCGGAGGCGGTCGAACACCCAATCAATCTCTTCGCGTTTGATGACGAGCGGCGGAGCAATGCGAATGATCTTCGCGTGCGTTTCCTTGCAGAGGACGCCTTCGTCTTTCAGCGCTTCGCAGTATTTCCGGGCTTCCGTATTGAGTTCAATCCCAATCCACAAACCTCGCCCGCGCACTTCGCGAATGACGGGGCTGCGCAACGTTTTCAGTTTGGCGAGGAAATAGGCACCCAGTTCTGCCGCGCGCTGCACCAATTTCTCCTCAATAAGCACGTGCAGCGACGCCCGCGAAACCGCACAGGCGAGCGGGTTGCCTCCAAACGTGCTTCCGTGATCGCCCGGCTGAAACACGCCAAGAACTTCCTTGGATGACAGCACGGCCGAAATTGGATAAAAGCCGCCGCCCAGCGCTTTCCCTGCAATCAGCACGTCAGGCCGAACGCCTTCATGCATATAGGCAAAAAGCTCACCAGTGCGGCCGAGTCCGGACTGGATTTCATCCAGCATGAGCAGCACATTATTCTCGCGACAGATGGACGCAGCTTCGCGCAGAAAGCCATCGGGGGGAATCACGATGCCGGCTTCGCCCTGGATCGGCTCGCAGAGGAACGCGCAGGTATTCGGGGTAATGGCTTCGCGGAGGGCGCGCGCATCGCCAAATGGGATCACGCGGAATCCCGGCGTGAACGGCCCGAAGCCTTTCCGGTACTGTCCATCGCTCGAAAAACTGACCACGGTCACGGTGCGGCCGTGGAAATTCCCCGCACAAACTATAATCTCGGCTTTTCCTTCGCGAATACCCTTCTGGGTGTAGCCCCATTTCCGTGCAGCCTTCACCGCCGTCTCGACGGCTTCCGCGCCGGAATTCATTAGCAAGCTCATCTCGAAACCAGTCAGGTCGTGAAGTTCTTTGTACAGCAGCGCGAGTTGGGCATTGCGGAAAGCGCGGGAAGTCAAAGTAACCTTGCGCGCCTGCTCGATGAGCGCTTCAAGGATTCTCGGGTGGCAATGTCCCTGGTTCACCGCGGAATACGCGGCGAGGCAGTCGAGATAGCGCTTCCCTTCCACGTCGTACACCCAGACACCTTCGGCGCGCTCAATCACGACGTCGAGTGGGAGGTAGTTGTGGGCGCCGTAGGCATCTTCTAGCGCTATAAACTCCTTCGTGCTGAGGACTTGTTCTTCGGTCATGGGCATAAGATCACCTAGCATGTGTTTCGCCGTGCTTTGCTGCACTTCAGGAGGGCGAATCAGTTAAAACTCTTCAAATCGCGCGGAAAAAGCACCCGCGCGGCGTAAACCCCAAGAACCTTCCGATGGCAGGGAGCGAAGGGACGGCGAAACCTGCATCGAGCGGTGTGGCCTGCGGAACGACCTCTTTTATGATGGCATCCGGACGCGTGCTCGCGCAACACCATGCGACCGGAAAGGAACCCCTCCGGCCGAGCCCCCGCCCGGGCCATAATCCGGTGTATCGGGGGGCTTCCTTCCTGCGTCCAACAGAGAGTATTCCCCACTTGGGGCTCATTTCGAGATACAGTCACGGCGCGAGGAGGCCACGATGAAATACCGAACTTTAGGGGTCGTGGGCATTGTGATCGTGGGGGCAATCCTTGCTGTGGCCTCCACGCGACACCGCCCACCGTCGCAGCCCGGCGACGTGGCCGAACTTAAGGTAACCATTCGCGAGTGGGCTGTCCCGACCAAAGGCGCGCACCCGCACGACCCCGCGGTCGGCCCGGATGGCGCGCTCTGGTTCACCGAGCAGATGGCCAACAAACTCGGCCGCTTAGACCCAAAGACAGGCGAATTCAGGGAGTATCCGCTGAGCGAGGGCAAAAACCCCGGCCCGCACGGCCTAGTGGCCGACAGCGAGGGCAATATCTGGTTCACGGCGAACTTTGCCGGATATATCGGCAAGCTGGACCCGAAGACCGGCCGCGTGACGGAATTCAAGACAGTCAAAGATAAAGCCGACGACCCCCATAGCCTAGTCTTTGATGCCCAGGGAATTCTATGGTTCACCATGCAGGGCGGAAACATGGTGGGACGACTCGACCCCAAGACTGGAAAGGTCACCTTAAAGGAAGTGCCAACCGAAAGCGCGCTGCCTTACGGAATCCAGGTGAACAGCAAGGGTGTGCCCGTGTTCTGCGAATTGGGCACGAACAAGATGGCGTCCATCAATCCTGAAAACCTAATCATCAAGGAGTACCTCTTGCCGGAGTCGGCGCGGCCACGGCGCCTGGCGATTGCGGCCGATAACACGGTTTACTTCACCGACTTCAAAAGCGGCCACCTCGGCCTGCTTGACATGGGCACCGGCGAGGTGAAGATGTATTCGTCACCTGGTGGCGGAGAGGCGCACCCATACGGCATTGTGATTACACCGGATGGCATGGTGTGGTACAGCGAATCCGGAGTGAAGCCCAACGCCATTGTGCGATTCGATCCGAAGACGGAAACCTTTGCTCGCGCCTATATTCCCTCCGGAGGAGGAGTCGTGCGCAACATGGCTGCGACTAGGGACGGTCGCGTTTATATTGCTTGCAGCGGCGTCGACAAGGTTGGCGTCATCGAGGCCGCCAACTAGCGCGCCGCTTCACTTCTCATGGTCATGAACACGCTTTTCCGATTCTTCCCTAAGCCGGTCACTGGTCCGGCAGCCATCTTTCTCATTCGGCTTGCCGTGGGCTTGATCTTTTTCTCCCAGGGGATTCTCAAGTTCACCGACCCGAACATGGGCGTGGGCCGCTTTACGCGCATCGGCTTTGCACACCCCTATTTCACCTCTAATTTCGTTGGAGCCTTTGAAATCGCATGCGGCTTCCTCATTCTGCTAGGCCTTTGGACACGCGCTGCCGCCGCACCTCTCCTGATTATCATTGTCACCGCCATCGTCACGACGAAGCTTCCGGAACTCTCGCGTCCAGCCCAGGGCTTTTGGTATATGGTCAGCGATGGCCGCACGGATTTCGCCATGCTCTGTTCGCTTCTGTTCCTGTTCTTCGCAGGAGGCGGAGCCTGGGCGCTGGACGCTCGCCGCGGCACTTCCCGCTAAGGAATTCACCATGTCGAATTCTTCCGTTTCACGGCGTGCCTTTCTCCAGGCGTCCGGACTTGCCGCGGGCGCCGTGGTGGTCTCATATGCGAACCCCTTGCGTGCCGCAGTTCTTGGCGGCGATCAAGCTGGCGGCAGCGAAGCCGACTACACGCTGCGCATCCAGACCGTGCCAATTGAGATTGCACCCAAGCGCATTGTTTCCGCGACCAGCTATAACGGGCAATTCCCTGGTCCGCTGCTGCGCTTCAAGGAAGGCCAACCCGTCATCATTGATGTTTACAACGACACCGACTCGCCCGAGCAACTTCACTGGCACGGCCAGCACATCCCGACCGACGTGGACGGCGCGGCCGAAGAGGGCACGCCGTACCTCCCCGCTCACGGCAGGCGGCGAATCTCTTTTACTCCATCGCCCGCCGGGTTCCGCTTCTATCACACACACAATCGCGCCAGCGCAAATCTTTTCGCGGGACAATACAGCGGGCAGGTCGGGCCCGTATTCATCGAGCCAAAGTCTTCGCCCGGTGATTACGACCGGGAAGTCTTTCTTGTCCTCAAGGAGTTCGAGCCCACCTTCAGTCGCGGCGGCGACATGGACATGAACTTTCTGATTCCTGCCACGCGCGTGAAATCGCTCGAAGACGCGGGCGAATCCGCGATGAAAGCGTCTCTCGCCAGAGGAATGCCACACGGCTTCGAGGTCGGCTACAACTCCTTCACCATCAATGGACGAATGCTCGGTCACGGCGAGCCGATTCGCGTGAAGCAGGGCGAACGCGTCCTCTTTCATGTCTTGAACGGCAGCGCGACCGAGATTCGCAGCCTCGCCTTGCCTGGCCACACGTTTCAAGTCATTGCGCTGGATGGCAACCTGGTGCCGAACCCGGTGAAAGTGCCTGTGCTCTGGCTCGGCACTGCTGAACGCATCTCTGCGATCGTGCAATTGAATCATCCGGGCGTCTGGATTCTGGGCGACCTCGCCGATGACGATCGCCATCACGGGATGGGAATCGTCGTCGAATACGCGGGCAGCAAGGGCAAGCCGCAATGGATCGGCCCGCCGCCGTTCAAATGGAGCTATGCCCGCTTCGCCAAGTCAAGTGCATCCGCCGCAATGCCCGATGAAACCATCGAGATGACCTTCGCCAAAGATAACGCTGCACATGAAGGCTTCAACCGCTGGACTATCAATGGCGTTTCCTTCCCCATGATGGAGGGTATCGTTCCGGCTTCGTTTCATCTGAAGCAGGGGAAGCGATATCGCTTGCACATGCGCAACGCCAGCGACGATATCCACCCGATCCATCTTCACCGCCACAGCTTCGAACTCACGCGCTGGGCCGGTGTGCCCATGTCGGGCATCCTGAAGGACGTGGTCGTGGTCGGCGGGTATCAGGAAGCCGAAGTTGACTTCGTCGCTGACAATCCCGGCCTCACTCTATTCCATTGCCACCAGCAGTTGCACATGGACTTCGGCTTCATGACCCTGTTCGACTACAAGTAGTGCTCATAGCACAAACGAAAAGCAGGTGTGGCTCGCGCGCTTCAACGCCAGCGGATAGACGTTCAGCGATTCTTACGGCGGAGCTTCGTGGACGCTTTCGATTTTGAGCTGGGGCGTGGCTTCTTGCCGGCTTTGGCGTTTCTTTCGACGCGAAGTTTCCATGCGGCGTGCAGTGCGCCAATAAGCACATCCTCACGCGCTGCAGCTAGACGAATGTGGGTCATGCCCATGCGTCCCCAACCACCGGGAATGGGAAGAAAGATCTCGGGTAGTTCCTCGACAAAAGCCGCTTGCTGCTCGAGCGTCAGCTTGATGTTTCCGTAGCCTTGATGCCGTGAGGCAAGCGTAGCGAAGATTCGGCCGCCCACGCGGAAATCGGGCTGGCCCATATGCGAACTTTCTTCGGCCCCAGGAAAGCTCAGGGCGATGCGGCGGAAGTCGTTGGCGTTCATGGTGACCTCGCGGGCGAGGTGCACCATTGTATGCGGAATTGAAGCCCGGAGTTAGGAATTGCCCAGGTGGAAGATGGGCTCGACCGAAGTGGCACGAGTGAGAAGATCTTTTTCTTCGGCGGAAGTGACGGGCTTAAACTGCTGCGCCACATCCATGGCCAGGCGGAAATAAGCCTCGTCGCCGGGGGGAACGGCGGCAGTGATCGGATGAGAAAGAGTCCAGCGAAGGCCAAGCGCGGCTTCTTCGGGAAAACCGGCGGGGTGATACCAGCATTTCGGATGGGGATGGGATTTTTGCTCGTCCTTGGCCCAAACGGTTTTGGCCATAGACTTCAGGGCGAGAATGCCCATGTTTTTCTGCTGGGCTTTCTCCAAGACCTGTGGGCCAAAATTGGCTTGGGAGAAAAGCACAAAATTGATGGGAAACAGAACGGTGTCGAAATTGTAGCGATCCAGGGCGGCGAGAGCAGTTTCAACGGAATGCGCGGAGAAGCCGATGAAGCGGAGCTTGCCCTCTTTGCGAGCAGCTTCGAAGGTTTCGAGAGCGCCGTTGGGGCCAAGGAGGGTTTCGAGGTCGGACATTTTCGTAAGGGCGTGAAATTGGTATAGGTCCACATGATCGGTGCGCAGATCTTTCAGTGAAGCTTCAAGCTCCTTGCGCGATCCATCGCGGGTGCGTTCCAGGGTTTTGCAGGCGAGGAAGCTGCGCTTGCGGTAGGGCTCAAGCGCGGGGCCGAGACGATCCTGGGCGTCGCCGTAGCTGGGGGCGACATCGAAATAGTTGATGCCGCGATCGAAGGCTTCGGCAACGAGGCTGTTGGCGACAGCTTGCTCGTTTTTCATGAGCACCACACCACCGAG
>DASPTY010000056.1:0-2334 GCA_035623175.1 Candidatus Limnocylindrales bacterium
ATGTAAAGGTCGGCGGAGGGCACGTAGGCTTCGGGCTGATAGTAATCATAGTAGCTGACGAAGTATTCGACCGCGTTTTCGGGGAAAAAGCCCTTGAACTCGTGATAGAGCTGAGCGGCCAACGTTTTGTTATGGGCCAAGACAAGCGCAGGTCGATTCGCCCCCTCGATGACCTTGGCCATGGTGAACGTCTTGCCCGAGCCGGTCACGCCGAGCAGGACCTGATTCTTCTCTCCCGCATCCAAGCCGTGGGCGAGCTGTTCAATCGCGGTGGGCTGGTCCCCGCGAGGCTGATAACTGCTGCGCAGCTTGAAACTCATCCCCAAGTCTCCTGCGGCCGCGTCGAATCTTGCCGAAACCCGCATTATACCGCGTCGGCCGAGGTGCGCTTCTGAAGGCAGGGTTCGGGCTGTGACCCTACACTCCGTACAGTTGCTTTGTTAAATTTGCTCTAAATAGAATCGGAAATATCGGCCTCTGATGTCGGGGACCACGGAAATACTTCGAGGAGCATGTCTATGTGGCTTGTGAAGGGAATCTTGGTCGGTCTTGGCGTTTTCATTCTCGGGTCACTCGTTTATGTCGGTTATCACCTACGTCCGATTGAGCCAGAGAAAGCGACCGGGTTGAGCGCAATTACTGCCCTAACCCTGTATGACTATCGATGGTGGGTTGCGCTTGTGGCCACTGTCGCCTTGGCCTGCTGGTATTTTCAAAAGAAATAGCAGTCAGACCGTAAGAAGGGTTCAGCGCGGGGGCGGGATGGTCGTGGGGACGAAAGCCGTCTCGAAGTGGCTGATGACGTCAATCTTGTATTGGACTTGATTGCTGCCGTCCGCCTTGGAAATGGTGACATCCATGGACTGCTGCACATCCTCTGTCGCAAGCATCAACAATCCCGTCTTCTGTGAGATGTACGTCACGGTCTGGTTCGTGCCGCTGGCGGTTCCCGAAGTTTTCAGCTCGTGCAGCCGGTAATCTTCAGGCGTGGTGTCTTTCGGGTTGGACCTCTGCTTCAGTGTTGAGACCGTCAGGAAGCTGGCGCACTGCTCCTCCGGCAAAATCGGGCATCGGGCGTTCTGGGCGTAGGTTGTCTCGCGCTCCCAAACGAGGTTCGCGATTGGCGCCGGAGTCTTTTCAACTTCTACAGTCTTCCACTTTTCTCCGAGCTTCACCCCGGCAGGCGGCAGCGCCAGACCAAACGCAAACTGTGAAATCCAAAATTGCCACGCCACCCTTTGCTCGGCATCGAGATCGTCTAACCCATCAGCACGTGTCAAGTCGCCGTCGCCGCCGAGCGTGAAGTCCACCTTCACAGGGGCAGGCTGCGAACCCGAGGCAGATGCGTCCGCCCAAGTTACTTCCGTTTCCGCCGCCATCATCGGCCGGCCATTCACGGGACGAATCTCCTGAACTGTGAGACGAACTCCGACGGACAAGTCGCGGCGCAATTCGCCGGGGCTCAACATCGTGGCCACGTTGCTCTTTGTCTTGACGCTGCGCCCCAGCCGTGCGTGACTCTCATAGCGCAGCGTTTGGCCGTTCTGCAAGCGAGGAAGCAAAGTTACCTTGCCGTCGCTACCGCCGGCTGCCGCGCCCAAAAACAAAACGCCAAGGACCGGGATAACCAGTAGCGCCGGCAATCCGGCATTTCTCTCGCGGCTCGGCTCCTGCTTCATTTCTTCGGCGTCCCAATATTTCTCGGCGTGGTCACTGGCTGCACCACAGCCTTCGGCGCCTCCAACGTTCCGCTCAACTGGAATTCATGTGCTGTTGGAACTTTCTTCGCGCTGCGCTGGTCCGGAGCAAGAGGTCGAAACGTCAAATTCCCGCTCATGTCGAAGCCGATCGCACCTGCAAGCTGAGTATTCCGGTGGGATACGTCCAGTCGAATCGCGTCAAATCGGAACTCGCGTTCGCCCACTTCAAACTCGCCCTGCCCGCTCGTCCATCGGGACACGCCCGGACGCACGGAGCCGGATTCCGTGCTCGACTCCACGTCCCAACCGCGCAATTCGACTTTGTTCAACTTCAATTCGCCTAGGCCCGCGAGCTGTTTCAACAAATCCTCCCGGCCGACCCCGCTAGTGGTCAGGCGAATTTTTCCAGAGGCGGTACCGCTCCAGCGTTCCGCCCAGCGCGGCGTCCAGGGCAATTGCGCCAGGTTGACGCGCTCGACTTCCCCGGTCATTTCATATTTGGGCAGGGGCGAAAATGCCGCGTCCACGCCGCCCTTCACTTTTCCTCCCGCCCAATCGGCATCGGCTTCGCGAATTAGCAGGTGCAAGTCGCGCAAGGACAACGTCGCGCGCACATTAGCCAGTTTGATCTTTT
>DASPTY010000057.1:0-52154 GCA_035623175.1 Candidatus Limnocylindrales bacterium
GGCGGGTGACCGTAAATCCAATCTTCCGTGTCGTTGCCTTGTGGATCGCGTTCCCGCACCTTGCGATCCGGCTTGCCGAGAGCCGCCACCACTTCTTCGCGGTCCATGCCGATGACCGCCCGCCGTTCTGTAATGGCCTTCTTCATCTCGGGAGGAAGCGTCTCAATCCAGTGCACCGAGGCGGACCTTTCCTTCGAAAAATCGAGGAAGGGCGCCAGGATTGATTTCAGATCGTCGGGAGAGAGGTCCGGCACATTCTTCGAGAACTGCAGATAGATTGTCCCGCCGCGGCCTTGCTGGAACCCCGGAGGTCCCTGGTCCTGGGGGGAAGTCGTCGTGGTAGTGGTAGTGGGCATGGGAGGGCCGCCAATGCCAATCTGGAGATGATCCTTCCAATTCCTCCTGGGCCGGCCCCCGCCATTCACGTCTACGATGATGGAGTGCTCGTGAAACTCCAGTTTCGTGATTTGAACATTGTCCCCGGTGTTGATGGCCGCCCCGTGCATGGTGACCGCACGGTTCAACGTTTCTTCGTCCAGGGCCTTGTCCGCGTTCAGCGTGAATCCCTCCTTGCCGCCAGGGATGGGCTTGCGCGCCTTCGCGAATTCTCCCGAAACGTACCGTATCAGGTTGAGCTTGGACGATTCCTGAAGCGTGCTGTTCTGCTTTGAGCCCGAAGAACCCTGCTTGCCTTGGCCCTGATCGTCGCCCGATAACACGATCGGATAGAGAGGTATCCGCTCATCTGGTGGAAACGCCTCTGGGGCCGGGGTGGTTGCCGCGCGCGACGGAAGAAGATGGGGCAAGTCCGCCGAGGCAGACAGCAATAGGAAGATCGGAATGGCAAAACGCAAAAACATGGCTCTCCGGGGATTCCCGCTTCGAGGTCCCCTATTATTTTATGATGCGGCGAGTCGCCTGAATAGAGTTGAATTTCCTGAAATTATTGGGAGACGACCTGCACCCCTTGCCGGTCAATGTACATGGGCAAGAGTTGACCTCCGGCTTCCACGATGGCTTTCTCCACGCGTTCCCGCGCATCCGGCTCGATCAACAGCACCACGCAGCCCCCGCCGCCGGCCCCGCACACCTTCCCGGCCAGCGCGCCCTTGCGGCGTGTGGAATCAATAATGCGGTCAATCGTCTTCGTCGAAATCGTCGGCAGGTTCTTGCGGCGGAACTGCCACTCCGAGTGCATCAACCTCCCGGTCTGCGTCCAGTCGCCAGCTTCCAGCGCCGCGCGCATCTTCTGTGCGATTTGCGAGATGCGCTCCAGGTTGTTCACGACGAATTTCTTGCTGTCAATGTGCGCCTTGAAGACGCCCCAATTGTTGATGGCCGATTGCCTCGGCTTGCCCGTATAGCAAACCACCAGCCGCCTCTCCAGTTCGTCCAGGTTCACGTTGATTTCCACCCGTCGCTCGCCCCCGGGCATCAACTCAATCGCTGCGGCACCGCCGAACGCGGGCGGATAGTGGTCCTGCATTCCGGTGGGAATGTGAATCACGATCGCTTCCGCGTCGCGGCTGATGTGCACCCAATCGACCTTGCTCCGTCCCGCCCCGGTAAACCGATCCAGTGCGGCGCAAATGGCTACGGCCATGGCGCTCGATCCACCGATTCCAGCGCCTGCCGGTGCTTCGGAGTTTGTCGTCAAGGAGAATCCGCCCCTGGGCCGGAAAAACTTCACGATTTCCGCCAGCAACGGCAGGCGGTACCGTTTCGCGCGAAACAGGTGTTCCAGCGAAGCAAACGATTCCGCCCGATTGGTGTCCAGCGAAACCAGCTTGATCCTTTCATCTCCCGAGGCGTGTGTTTCCACCACGCACGACGCATAGCGGGAGATCGCCGCGTTCAGCGTGACGGCGCCGGGATGGAACAAATACAGTGGCCAGATGTCGAGCGTGCCGCCTGCGAGGTCAACCCGTGTCGGTGCTTTCGATTCGATGCGCATAAGTGTCCAGTCAATTGAAGTAAGTGCGTAGGATCTGGAGCGAACTTTCCTTTACTTAGTCCCGGCCGCCGCCGCACGATTTCGCACCAGGACTTGCGGACCGTTCTCCCGGCGCGCCTGGGCGGGGTTTGGTTCGAAACAGCGGCGGCAGCGCGCCTCATAGGCATCGCTGGCGCCTACAACGATTAATTCGTCGCTCTCCAGCAACCGCTGCGTGTGTACGGCGGGATTCCCGCAGCGCACGCAAATGGCGAGCAACTTGGTAATCTCCTCCGCCACCGCCAGCAACCGCGGCATTGGCTCAAACGGCCGCCCGCGATAATCGGTGTCCAGGCCGGCTACGATGACGCGCTTGCCGAGGTTGGCCAGTTTCGTGCAAACCTCGACCACTTCCTCGCCCAAGAACTGCGCCTCGTCAATTCCGACCACTTCCGTGCGCGCCTGCAGCTTCTCGATAATCTCGCTCGCTTTGGCCACGTTGTCGGACGGAATTCCCAGTCCGGAATGAGAGACGATCTCGTTCGCTTCGTATCTTGCGTCGATCGCCGGCTTGAAAATCTGCACGCGTTGCCGGGCAATCTCTGCGCGCCGCAAACGCCGGATCAGCTCTTCGCTCTTGCCCGAAAACATGGGGCCGACGATGACCTCGATCCAGCCCATGTTGCCCTTCACGATGTCCACGTCTGTTCTCCTGAGGTTTCCCTCGCAAACGGCTGCGGGGTCAGCTCGCTCTAGGCCACAGAATACACTCTCCGCGGCAGTTTTCGCATCATCCCTGCGCTGCCGCCGCGACGCGATACATCGCGGCATTGTAAAACGGGGCAAATGCCGCCAACACCGCGAGGCGGAACGATTCCTGCCGTGAAATAAGATTCCGGGACAGCACTCCCCAGGCTCCCTGGCCGTCGCGGATTCCGGCCGCGCCGGCGAACCGGTCAATCGCTGTGGCGAGCTCGGTTCCCCGCGAAAGTACCTCATCTGCAAGCGCTTCGGGAACCTCGATGCTTCCGGAGCAGCCGAAATGGCCGCGCTTCCCATCGCTCACATACGCCCAGCTTTCCAGGAACACTCGCTTCGGGCCATTCTGCCCCACGACGTCGAGTCCGCCTTCGACTCCAACGTAGAAATCTGCTGGGCAATCTGCCGCACAAAGTTTTTCCCGCAGTGCCTCAACCCGCTGTCGCGCTCCCAGCATCAGTTCTTCTCGCGAAACAGGCGTGTGGCCCACTCCGCTTTCCACCTCATAGCCGGTAACGGTCGGCGCGGTATCCAATCCCAGCAGAGGGGCAATGGCTGACGTCGCATCCGTCACAGCGTTCACTTTAGGGCCGCGCCTGCTGCCCACCGCAATGTGCCATTTTTTTGACAAGGGGAATTCCTGATGGCCGGATTTTAGCCGGAGTACACCCCAATGTTTAGCGGGATCTTTGCGCGTCTGAGGAAATTTCCGAAGGTAACCGGGCTTGAGATGGAGCGGCCTATGAGAATCGAACTCACGCCTGAACCTTGGCAAATCTGGGGCCAACGGAATTTCAGGAACTTACGAGGCACGTTCAGGAGCATTCAGTAGCGCTTAGAGCGGTCAGAATCGCTTAATGTTCCTCAGGTTGTTCCCACAATATGACGAGTATAGAACCGGTTCAGATGTACCACGCGCAAGGCGGGTTGGCACCTTTCACGGCAAATGGATGATTCAGAATTCAACAATTCGCTCACTTTCGGGCAGTAAAGATCGAAAACAATGCCGGCCGGAATTGCAAGGAGTTAGAGGGTACGTTGACGAACCCCAGGGCGTTGAAGGGGAACGATGAGGAACTCAATGGAATCTTCATTGGCCCCTCAATGGCCCCTCGTTCCAACTCAGAATTGTAGCATCGGCAGGGGATCAAAAAATCTCGCAGTGCGGATGGCAAGCCGACCTCAAATTCTCGGCAATAAGCTTGTGAACTTCGATGTCGGGCTTTATGTCTGCTCTCTCAAACACCATGAAACTTGCCAGTTGAGACATCTGGTTGATAGGTTTCCTTTCTTTTCTTGGGACGTCCACAGCGTGACAACCGTCAATGCTTCACAAATGGAACCGCCCAAGCAGGCCTCTGCCATGGAACCTGAACTCAAATCGCTTGGTAGTAACTGTTCCGTTTGGTCCGAATTCAACGACGTAGTCTCTCCAAAAATCTGAAAACATGACAACTCGGCACTTGGACGGAGACTCAACTATGCAGGTTACTCCCGTGCGGAACAGTAAACGCCTAACCTCTTCAGAATCAGTTCCCAAAACTATCGATCTATACGCGGCCGATTTCGTCAAGCAAGGTGGAAATACGCAAAACGCCGGATCCAAAAGAATGTTCCCACCCACCGACATAATCACCAGAAAAAGCCCTACCAGCATTTTTCGATTCATGTTCAGCTCTCCTATCAGCAGCCAAACGTCCCGCTCGGGTTCATTGTTGCCGAATATCAAAATTGTACACGTCGGTGTTTGATTCAGCCTTCACCACACGCATCGTTCTCGTATCCAGTGTCACTCTGCAGCTGATATTGCCTCTGCGCACCACAAGCAAGTCTCCGTCCAATGACTCGAGTGTGGGTTCGCCATTTCGTCGAATAATTTCCATCGTCGCGCGTATATCGTCTCCGACTTTTACGGCTCGGCAGTCTTTGTCCAAGGGATGGTTGGCATTGTTTCTCTCGTAGCCCTCCTGTGGGTAGTTTGAGACCACCCTAACGGCAAAACTAGATACAAGAAAAATAATGACGAAAAGTAAGCACCATTTCAGAATTAATCCCAAGGTTTTCATTTGAAAACTCCATTCCTCACGTTGCGCCGTTCATTGGGACGGCTGGGCTAGCACTGCGTTTCCAAAGGCCACCGCACTCCGTTGTTCTTGCTCAGTAAGATATCTTGTCAACCGAGACGGAAAGCACTCGTTAATAAGATAACGGCTGGCCCAATCGTCCTGTCCCGTTGGCCCACACATCAGATCCGCTGACGGATTCACCTCTGCGGAAGGCAAGCCTGGCTCGAAGAGGAAGTCCAGCAAATCAGCGAGGGATGTACCATCATGTTGAAGCTGAAGAACGTGACCGAATTCGTGATCTAATACGTCGTCTGAACTTGTTCCAATCTCGCAACCATCGCTCGCCGCGAGAACGAAATTCAAGTTGTAACCCCTGAAGGGACCAACGCTCGGAGGCAACGTGTTTGGCAGCGTGTACGCAGAGGTCCCACTCCCGCTCGCTCCCTGACAATACAGCAGATGCACGAATAGAACAGTGATGCCTCGGGGTGACAGGCTCAACCGACCTTGACCATTGTTGGCGTTCGGATCATAAATGAAGCGCCGATAAACTTCCTTAACCTCAGCGTCAGTCCGGACAGAAGCTAGGTATTGATCACTAGTCGAATTGCAACCCGTTAGGCTTGGATCACAAGCGGGGATTGAAATCGGAGTATTATTCCAATCAAAGAGCAATCCCTGCTCTGTCCAATAATCCGTCGCTGTCTTGACGCGAGCTTGGACAAAAGAGTCCGGAATATTTGCCTCCGCAACCTTGAGCACAGTCAGCCTGATTTTTCTCGTCGCCGAGTTCGTTCCCTTCTGGTTTTCTGTAGTCCACGGTGAATTAGGGGAAGCAATGGCCCACCCGGCAATGTCACTAAGAGTGCCTGACATGAGATTAGTCCAGTGGGATTCATACGTGTGGGCAAGTTGTTGGCCGGAAAAAGTACCTATTGTAGGTGTGCCAGTGCCAGCGAAATAGAGCGGAGTGTCCAAATTCTGATACGTACTTTTTACAACAATTCCACTACCAGCGACTGAAGATTCGATCGACAACGTGGCTTGAGGTGCACTCTGATAGGTCCAGTAGACAGAACCAGCAATTTGATCGAAGGCGGCGACAGTCTTGCCGTCGGTAGCAAAAGCTGTGCCATTGTCACCCAAGACCATTGCCATACTTTGAAAGTTTTGGACTTGTAGAGGAAGTTGATATGTTGAATTGCCTTGAGAAGAAACGTGGGTGACTTGCATGGGCGCAGAAGATAGGTTCGCGTTGAACGAGAGCACCAGAAAGCCCCCTTGTCCATCTGGGATTATCGGCCCCGCGTCGATGGGATAGTCTGCGGATTGGACGGACTGAAACGAGAAACTCGAGTTGTCCGCGGAAACCTTAGCCAGATAAAGCGTTAGATTGTCTGTCTCTTGTTGCTGGTTTGGGTCGCAGTTCGTGATGAAGATATTTCGTGTACCACTTACGAACGGGAGGTAGCTTGTTCCGTCGGAATCCACAATGGGCGAGGGCTGCACTCCGGGGGAACTGCCTTGTGAATCGTAGTAGGAACAGTAACTCGGCGCGCTAACTGTGAGGGTTATCGGTGGCAGAGGAACATTAAGGGTTTGCTGACCAGTTTGGCCGTCGAGAACCGTCAGGGTACCTCCCCCCAGGCTCTGGCCCACAGGTCCGGACGGGGGCATCAAGACGGAGACAATCTTGTTGTCAGGGCGAATCGCAGCGAATTGATACGGCGATGAAACAGAGCTGTACTTCCAGACCACTGACCCTGTTTGTGCATCCAGAGCGACGCGCTGGAAAGCGTTCGAAGCGTCAAAGAAGTCCAAAAGGAGACCACCGAATCCGTCCGGGGTAGCTAGCGTGGCAAAGGCCTGGTTTGGCGAAACAGATGATTGCACCCACAATTGACGCCCGTCTCCAGTTAATGCTTGTACTACGAGATTGTTGTTTGTGTCAGTACCGGTGCAGTAATAGCTCGGAGCAGGTGAAACGCTCGGCACGGCCTGGATGACCTGGCCGCAGGAAAACCCTGGGACTGTCGGGCCGGACCAAAGCGCAGTTCCGATTGGAAGTGATGTTCCGCCCAGGACGTTTACTTGAGTTTGTGCAGATACGCTCCCCACCGACGCGGTCAGTGTCACCACGCCGATTGCCGCTCCCGTCAGTATGGGAGAACTGTCCGTGGAGATTGTAGCGATGCTCGTGTTATCTACGCTCCAAGTCGCGTCAGTTCGCGGGCGACCGACCTGATCCACGGCTGTGAACTGCTGTGTAGCACCAACTAGGACCTTCGCATTTGCTGGAGTAATCTGCAACGACGAAGGCGCAGGCAAGGCTGCGCTGTAGATGGCGTGCAGCCTGGCGCCAGCCATATTTCCGGCCGCATCGGTCGCGGTGACCATCACTAAATTGACACCGGGAACGAGCGAAATGTTGCAGGAAAAGGTGCCGCCGCTGAATGAGGCGGTAGCACCATTGCAGGCGACGCCGACAAGGGGAGTTAGAGAGTTCGTAACTGTCCCTGTAATGGTGGCTAAGGCGGAAGTGAAAATCGACTGGTCGGACGGCGACACAACGATGAGTGTGGGCGGAGTCTGCTCGATATTGAGACTCACGGTAGCGGTGGCAATACCGCCGGAGGTGTCCGTGACCGTTCCGACCACCGTTTGGTTGGGCCCCTCCGAGGACACGGTCTGAGGCGGAGAGCAGTTTGCCACTGGGAATCCGCCCGCCCTGCAGGTGAAAATCACGAGCACGGCAGGGACGTTCCACCCGTTGGCGTTGGGTGGGGGAGTGACAGTGGCCGTGATCGAGGGTGGCGCTACGAGCGTGAAGCTGACCGCATTGCTGGTTGCCCCCGCCACTTGCACAACCACGTTGCCCGTTGTTGCCCCCGCCGGCACAGGAACCACGATGGCAGTCGAATTCCAACTGGTGGGGGTGGCAGCGACTCCATTGAACGTGACGCTGCTTGTGCCCTGCGATGTCCCGAAGTTAGCTCCCAAAATCGTGACGGGAGCACCAAGGGACCCTCTGGTTGGTGACAGACTCGTTATGGACGGAGGCGGCGGGGCTGGAAGCATGATCGTGAGCGGTGTTGAACCACAGATTGACCCGGCACATGCACTGATGGTCGAGACACCTGCCCCCACCGCGCTTGCGTTTCCACTATTCGCCACATCGTTGCTTACCGTCGCAACGGCCATGTTCGAGGAAGCCCATGTCATGGACACAAGTGTTTGTGTGCTGTTATCTGACAAAGTGCCAGTTGCGACGAAGGGCTGGACACCTCCAAGAGTGATCGTTGGATTCTGTGGAGTCACAGAAATCGACACAAGTCCCGCCGGGGTTAAAGTGCTCGGCTGATAAAGCTCGGCAGAAGCTAGAACGTTGCCATTCGTGTCGTTGCCGCCGACGATGAGCACGGTTCCATTCGGGAGCAGAGTCCCGGATTGCCAATACTGAGCCACATTGAGGTTGCTTGTCGCGATGAAAGCTCCCGTCGTCGGATCATACAATTCAGCGCTGGAATAGACACCCGAAAAGCTGTCATTCACACAGCAGTTTGCTCCGCCTGCGACCAGCACTGTCCCGTTGTTAAGAAGCGTGCCCGAGGCATTAAGGCGCGCAGTAGTCAGGCTGCCAGTCAGGGTGAACGTACCCGCAGAAGGGCTGTACAACTCCGCGCTTGCCAACGGGTTGTCGCTTACATCGTCCCCACCGGCCATCAACACCGAGCCGTTGTTGAGTAGCGTCCCACTGTGGCCCCATCGCGGGTTGATGAGGTTGGCCGTGAGGGTAAACGTCCCTGAAGTCGGATCGTATAATTCCGCGCTCGACAAAGCGTTCGAACTGCAATCAGCACCACCCGCCAACAGCACCATGCCGTTGTCGAGCATCGTAGCCGTTTGGAAAGAGCGCGCCACGTTCAGATTACCGGCAGGAGTGAACGTCCCGGAACTGGGGTCGTACAGCTCCGCACTCACGAGGCACCCGACAGATTGCTGCACACCGCCTGCGATGAGTACCTGTCCATTCTTCAACATGGTCGCAGAGTGGAAGTATCGCGACGTGCTGAGATTGCCAGCGAGCGAAAAAGTTCCAGAAGCGGGATCGTACAGTTCTGAACTCCCGAGATCGAGACCCGAGCTATCACTTCCACCCACAAGAAGAACCTGGCCATTGTTCAGGAGCGTGGCGGTGTGATCGGATCGTGCAACGTTGAGGCTGCCCGTCGCCGTGAACGTCCCAGCAGCCGGATCGTACAGTTCGGCACTGGCAAGGGAATTCAAGAGACTGTCATTCCCCCCGGCTACAAGTACCTTGCCGCTGTCCAATACTGTGACCGTGCTCCCGTTCCGCCCTGTATTAAGACTTCCGGTCAGAACGAATCGAGAAACACCAAGGGTTGCCGAAGCATTTAAGGAACCCACGGCTGCTTGAATGGTAGTCTGGCCAACAGCTGCGGCGGTCGCGACACCCGAGTTGTCAACCGTCGCGACACCAGGCGAAGAGGAAGTCCATGTCCCCGTTGAGCCAATACTCAGCTTCGTTCCTTCGGAATACGTCCCTGTCAGTGTGAATTGCAGAGTCTGGCCAACGGAGATGGAAGCAACCGCTGGGCTCAAAGACAACGAGACCAGCGTGGGAACCGTGAAACTTGATCCGACACTCGAGACTCCTCCCACCGTCACGACAACACTTCCCGTGGTTGCTCCTGCTGGCACCGGCACAACGATGCTTCCCGCGCTCCAGCTTGTCGGAGTGGCAATCGTGCCATTGAAGGTCACCGTGCTCGCCCCCTGCGTTGTCCCAAAGTTCGTACCGCTGATCGTCACTGAGACACCTGCGGGAGCTGACGCCGGGCTCAGACCTGTAATGGCTGGCGTCGGCAGCACCGTAAATGCAGCCCCACTACTTGCAACACCGTTCACGGTCACGACGACATTTCCCGTCGAGGCACCATTCGGCACCGGCACCACAATTTGAGTGCTGCTCCAGCTTGTGGGGGTTCCCGCCACCCCATTGAATGTCACCGTGCTCGTACCCTGGGTCGCGCCGAAGTTCGTTCCCGTAATCGTAAGTGCCGAGCCTACGGAACCGGAGCTGGCAGACAAACTGGTGATGCTCGGGGTCGGAAGCACTGTAAAGTTCACGCTGTGGCTGGCCATCCCTCCCACTGTCACAATCAAGGGTCCCGTGGACGCGCCGCTCGGAACAGGAACGACGATTTGCGTGTTGCTCCAACTTGTCGGAGCTCCAGCGATTCCATTGAAGGTGATCGTGCTGCTTCCCTGTGCCGAGCCAAAGTAATTCCCCACCACCATGATCGAATTGCCCACAGGAGCGTTCACGGGATTGGTATAGGAAATCGTCGGAGGGGTGCCAACGATGAAGTTGACACTATTGCTGGCCATCCCGCCGACGTTTATGACGAGGGGACCTGTCGAAGCACCACTTGGCACGGGCACGACGATCTGTGCATTGCTCCAACTTGTTGGTGTCGCGGCAACCCCGTTAAACGTGACCGTGCTACTTCCCTGCGTGGCACCGAAATAGTTTCCCACAATGGAAACCGACGTCCCCACCGGACCATCCACCGGATTGGTGTATGAGATCGTCGGGGGCGTGCCCACGATAAAGTTCACGCCATTGCTTGCCATTCCCCCGACGTTTATGACAACGGGCCCCGTCGAAGCGCCACTGGGCACCGGCACCACGATCTGAGTATTACTCCAACTCGTAGGAGTCGCGGCGATGCCATTAAACGTGATCGTGCTAGAGCCCTGCGAAGAACCAAAGTAATTTCCGGCGATACTCACGGATGTGCCGATGGGCCCATCCACTGGAAGTGTGTAGGAAATCGTGGGCGGCGTCCCCACGGTGAAATTCACCTTGTTGCTGGCAACTCCTCCCACGGTCACGACCACCGGCCCCGTCGTTGCCCCACTCGGCACGGGCGCGACCACCTGAGTATTGCTCCAACTCGTGGGTGTCGCCGCCGTACCGTTGAAGGTAACCGTGCTACTTCCTTGGGAAGCCCCGAAATAATTGCCAACAATCGTTACCGACGTGCCGATCGGCCCGTTTACAGGATTGGTGTAGGAAATCGTCGGCGGCGTTCCAACCGTAAAATTCACTTTGTTGCTGGCAACTCCTCCAACGGTCATGACCACGGGTCCCGTCGTTGCCCCATTCGGCACAGGCGCGACCACCTGCGTGTTGCTCCAGCTCGTGGGCGTCGCTGCCGTGCCATTGAACGTGACCGTGCTGCTGCCCTGCGTGGCGCCAAAATAGGTGCCAACAATGGTCACAGATGTGCCCACTGGCCCGTTCACAGGGTTGGTGTAGGAAATCGTCGGCGGCGTCCCGACCGTGAAATTCACCTTGTTGCTGGCGACTCCTCCAACGGTCACGATCACCGGCCCGGTCGTTGCCCCAGTCGGGACCGGCGCGACAACCTGAGTATTACTCCAGCTCGTGGGCGTCGCCGGCGTCCCGTTGAAAGTAACCGTACTACTTCCTTGGGAAGCGCCGAAGTTGCTTCCCACGATCTTTACAGATGTACCCACGGGCCCATTCACGGGCGTCGTATAGGAAATCGTTGGTGATGATTGCGCAAAACCCTTTGATACGAGGAGCAACGAGGAGAACAGAAGCATGAACGAGTACACGAGTTTTCTCATGAAACATCTCGCAATCTCCGTGGGAGCGAATGATGGAGCGAGGCACGGCCACGCAATTCAGTCTGCGCCGTTGGCAGCTACGTGATGGCGAGGGTGGCAGATCTTGATCCGCCCAAAGGCTGGCGGTCGCCTGACCTGAATCGCGAATCTTGCGAGAGTCTCGTACAACGAACCGCGTGGAGTCAAGTAAATAGTAGTACAGTTCCTAGCTGCTTACGTCCGAGAAGATTAGTCACCCGGAATGTAAACGCCTCACATCTGGAATGGCTGGCCCCACCTTTGAAATACCACAATGAGTAGACGGCATTTCCGGGGAGCAATGGGTCCCGAACGTGGTCCTGTGGCCACTGGGCTGGACGGTCGGATATGTGGAGAAATGATTCTGGTTTGCGGCCTATTGATGTGGGTGGATCTGGGTGCAATTGGAGTCTAACAAGAATTCCCAAGTGTTGAGAGCACCAATCTGAACCTGGAGGAGGGGGGATTGGGCGTGGGTAAGAAGCGTTTTTCCATCGAGCAAATTTTGGCCATCTTGAAGCAGGCCGAGCTGGAGATACCGGAATTCATTCTTACTCCCGCTGGCGCAGAAAAACGCCGGTCACGTCATTCATGGAAGTTAATAGTTGTAGCCTAGTAATGGATTCTCTCGCTCTGAAAAGACGCTTGCGAACGATCTAAGGTTCAGCAGATCTGGGGCTTGCCTTACATGTCTTTGGGCACGTACCTAAGCATTCTCAGCCTCTTATCGCCCCGCACCGTCTCCACATGCAACTCCAATGTGATCTCGGCCAGCTTCTCGCCTTCCTGCAGTTTATGTTTACCGGCCAGTTCGCTGAAGTCCATTCTCGACATCGCGGCCTCCGCGTCCTTCTGTGTTGCGTAAGTCTGGCTCGGAGCAAAAGACGATCTCCAAGTTCCGCCGCTCTTGGTTGCGTATCGGATGATGAGAGCATAGAGCTTGGTTTTCTTGCCTTCGGCTAGGTCATTAGCGCTTCTACTGCCAAAGTCGAAGACAGCATAAGACACCGCAAGTCGGCTTCCCCCATTCCAGGGTGGGCCGGCCAACACGACACCTTTCGCCTTGGCCCCACCTTCCAAAATCGCGCGCAACCGGCTCAATGCCTCTTTGCTGTACGGCAATGGGGCAGCGCTCTGGGGTGTGCTCCACCATTCGGAAAGAGACGGAGAAGAGATTGATCCGTCTTTCCCGCATTTCTCCGGGAAGATGATGACTATTGCCCCGTAGAGCCTTTCAATCTTGCGAAAGAGATAAAGCGGATCGCGCCAAGACTTTATCCGTTCAAAGTCGTCGATAACCTCCTGGATTTTCCGATCCTCCTCGCCCTGCGCAATCCTTTTTGCTTCGATCTTCAGGCACATCGAGTTCTCGGCGTTATCGTAGCCAAACTCAATTGAGAGGTCGAAGCGGTTGCTTCTTTTCGAATGACGGTTTTTGAATGGGACTTCGGCCCATACCAGATATCGGTTTGCAATGAATGAAGATGCGAGATGAATGACCAGATTCGCCTTGGCGATTTCGGAGCGCCTACTGAACAAGTCGGAAGCCGAATACTTGCTTTGCTTGAAGAGCTTGTGTGCGCTTTCTCGAATAAGGCGAGTGATTACAGAGAGGTCTTTGGCAATAGCTCCGTCACCCATGACGGAGGATTATACGCTATGCGACAACAGCGAGTCCGAGCCGCTCCAATGCCTCTTCTCGAATCGTTGCCAAACCAAAAGGTGTTGGGTTTCGATGGCGTCTTTGTGGGCCCTTGCCCAAGTGTCTCCCTATCCGCACGTAAATGTAACGGAAACCTCGCTGGAATCAACTTTGAACCGTTCCGTGCCCCAGGTTTCCGGGAGCGGGTCCGTTCAGATCTCCGGCGGCTATAAGAGGAAGGTAAATGGTCATAACGAATTCCGAAGGCAACCAGGGCAAAGGCGAACAGCGCAAAGGACGGCCTCCAGGAACGCAGAGGCGTCCCAAAGTAGTTTTCTAGGTGGAATTCTGACGAGGTTTCCGTTGCTTGCCACCAGAATATGCAAGACAGGATGGAGATACTCGGCGACGGAGCGGAGGAAAAGAGGGAGGAGAAAACCGTTTTTTGGGCGGTAGCGACCCCTCTTTGAGCGGCTTGGCAGCCGCCCAGCGCCACGGGTGTCGGGGTCGCTACCGCCCAGGTTTATCACGCAGCCTTCCTCGCTCCGTCGCCAGCAGAGCTGCGCAGGAATTGCTCGCCAGAATCGAAAACAAATCAGCAGGTAGGATTGCCCAGGACGAATACACCGTGCCTATAGGCAGCTGTCGTCAAAGTATTGGACTGTCTGGATGGCTGTCTCTACTGTGAAACTCGCATGGCGGGGACGATTTGTCTCTGTCAACGCCAGGAGAAAACCCGTGAGTACAGAATTGTCCCGCCAAGCCACAATTGCATCAGGCCAGTTTGTCGGCATTGAAAGCACTACCGCACGCCAAATACCATGCAATGAACCCAGCCACCGCGAAGGACTGCTGTCAAAGCGACGACGTGCCACGCGAGTAGCAATGGATGCTCACTCGAATCGAGACTCCCTCCAGGACGCCAACACCCCCTCACAGCAGCACTTGATCACTCATGATCATTCGCAAGCCAGCCAGGGCGATCCGCTGCATGACGTGCGAACTCATGCGGCCTCGGGAGCAAGGAATGGAAACGTTGCAGTCTGTTCAGCGATGGTTGTACGCGATGGCCCCCAAGAGTCAAATCAAGGCTTCGAACCATTGATCGACAGCAGCGAGGCAGCGCGCTTACTCGGAAACATTCATGTCAAGACTTTGCAGCGTTACGCTCGTCAACGGAGCGTCCCCGGATACCAAATTGGAGGTCACTGGTATTTCCGTGGATCGGAACTAGACATGTGGCTGCGCTCTCGATTAAATTCAAATTGCCAACCCGCTGACCGCGTGGATCTCGCCCAGGAGGAGATTCCGTGAGATTCACACGTCAACGGTATCAATTAGGAGGTCTGTTCAAGGAGAGGCGGAGAGCCGGACCCGCAGTATGGGTTTTTCGCTGGCGGGAAGACACGCCAGCCGGCAGGATCAATCGCAAGGTGATCTTGGGCAGTGTCGAGGAGTACCCGACAAGATCAGCTGCTCATAAGGCTGCTGAACCACTCCGCACTAACGCAAGCGCGGGCAACCCCGCAGTGCCGGTGACTGTACGACAATTGGTCAAGCACTACACAGATAACGAACTGCCCAGCAAAGCCCATTCAACTCAACGAACTGTGGAAACCTCGCTGAATGTTTGGGTGGTTCCCCAGTGGGGCGAATACAGGCTTTCCGACGTTCGAACAGTCCAGGTAGAGAGCTGGCTCCGCGGGGTTCCGCTGGCAAATGCGACAAAGGCCAAGGTCAGAAACGTCATGCACTCACTCTTCGCGCATGCCTGCCGACAAGAATGGCTGATGAGGAATCCCATCAGCCTCGTGCGTCAGAGTGCGAAGCGGACGAAGACGCCTGACATTCTGGATGCCGAGGAGCTCAAGAAGCTTCTAGCCGAACTTCAGAATCCTGCCCGCGCTGTGGTCTTTTTGACTGCGGCAACAGGGCTGCGAATCTCTGAGGCGTTGGGGTTGAAGTGGTCTGACGTGGACTTCAGCTCCCGGGCCATCACTCTCAGCCGTGCCGTTGTCCATCAGTACGTTGGCGAAATGAAGACGGAAGCGTCGCAGAAACCAGTCCCGATGGATGGTGCCTTGGCTGCTGTTCTGCAATATTGGAGAGGGCAGACGTGGTACCGTCAGCCGGAAGATTGGGTCTTCGCCAGCCCGAAGATGCGCGGCATACAACCGTACTGGCCGGAAACGCTGCTTAGATGCTACGTGCAGCCCGCAGCAAAACGCGTGGGCATCACAAAGCAAATCGGCTGGCACTCGTTCCGTAGGACGTTTGCAACGCTTCTAAAGGGCATCGGTGAGGATGTCAAGACGGTTCAGGAACTGATGCGCCACGCGAACAGCAGACTAACACTGGACGTCTACGCCCAAGCCCTCACGCCCGCAAAGCGGGCAGCGCATTTGAAGGTTGTTGAGATGATCCGACCAACCCTGGAAACAGAAGTTGTTCCCATTTGTTCCCACGCTCAACAGGTCAGCTTCGGTAAGTGATTGATTTAATGGAGCGGCCTATGAGAATCGAACTCACGCCTGAACCTTGGCAAGGTTCCGTACTACCATTATACTAAGGCCGCTTCGAGCATATCTTTTATAGCACGCCCGCACACCAAACACAAAACTGCATCGCATTTGCGAGCTGATTCCGGCACTACCTTCAGGAGACTTGTGTTACACGCGCGGACTTGACGATCGGCGACCGCCTCTGCCTCTCCGCGAAGCGGGTCGCCTTTTCTTTGTCCGTGTACACGCGTCCGAATGTCTCTCCGTCCGCGTAATTCACGCTGACCAGATAGTGATGGTGACGCCGGCGCCGATCTTTGCCGAATTCGGACTTTTCGTCCCGAACGGTCTTTCGAGTGGGCTTCTTTGGTGATTTGGCCACGGTGTATACCTCAGTGATGGAACGGCCTGGAATCGCCAATATCGCAACAGTCCTAACCATGCGCATGTGGCGTACAAAATAGTAACCCCAATCCTCCAATAATTTACTAAGGAAATTCTTTCCGCGCAAACAAACTCAACGATCCAAAAATGCCCGCAAGAACTCGCGGCCGGTTCGTGCAAGATACTGCATGCCTCGGAGCCCGCTGCTGTCCTGCGCGTCCGTCTCCCCGCCACGCATGTAAAACGTCACATGCATGCCGACCAACTGGTCGGATGGCGGCGCGTGAACCGCCAAGTGCCCGGAGCCCATCAGGCTCAGGTTAGGCAAAGTTCCCGCTCCCGGCAGGCCGAGAACGAAGTTTGCTGTTGTCACGTCGCTTTCAAATCCTGTGAGCTTCAGACGCCCTCGCCAAAGTGTCGCGACTGGCAAACGCACCTGGTCAACGAACGGCGTGTCGTTACAGGAAAATGCCCCCTCCATCCTCTCGATCATTCCTGGGGACCACGCCGGAACTGGCTTCAGGAACGCTGGCGCCGATTTCACGGGACGTACAAAACTGTAACCGCGCATGTAGCTGGGGGCAGAGAACACTGGCTTCGGTGAGCGGCCATCGGCCGAACTCAAAAACTTCCATCCGCCAAATTGATTCTCTGCCGGTATATGGGAAGCGCCAGGGGAGGTTTGCTGTGAGGCTGAGGGCACAGCGGTCAATAAAGCCCCCAATAAAAGTACTCCTGCGCTGAGAGGAAAAGGCCTGATACCGGGTAACAACAAGTGGCTCTCCTAATCGAGGCTGTCCACACCCGCAAAATAGTAAAAACCTGGTCAGTTGTCTACTGGTAATTCTCTGGGGCCCGATCTCTGCTGCGACTCTGCCCCCAAGCACCCTGTTTTCGGTTTCGTGAAACATTTTCCGTGTTTTTGCGTCTTTATATATGAAGATTGAACATGCTTCTCGTGGCGACAAAGGACGCGATTATGTTGAACCTGGAAAAAATGCCGCCTGTGCTTGAGGACCTCCGGACACACACTCCGGAGCAACTGGCGGAACTCCGTGTCCTTCTGAATGCGGGCTACACGGGCAGGCCTGACGTGCGCCGGCCGGGCTTTTATGAAATTGATGGCGAATCCAACGTCTACTATGTGTTTCGCTATCCCTCGGGCCACAAGGTCCTGCTCGTGGCCGCCTGGATGAAAGAAAGCGATCCGGTCGCAGAGATGGTGGCCTGTAGCCGCCCTGCCGCCTGACGCTCACAACGCGAAAACCTGAGATTCCTTCTGCAGCGGGTCACCTCGACCCGCCTCAATCTTCATCCAGTTTCAACGCCACGGAATTGATGCAGTAACGCAGCCCGGTCGGATTTGGCCCGTCCTCAAACACGTGGCCCAGGTGCGCGTCGCAATTACTGCACTTCACTTCTGTCCGGACCATCCCATGGGAGCGATCTTCTTCCGTGGAGATCACCTCGGGGTTCTGGGCGTCGTAGAAGCTCGGCCACCCGCACCCGGAATGGAACTTCGTCTCCGAGCGAAATAGCGTCTGACCGCAGCACACGCACTTATAGCTGCCAGGTGTATCCGTAGATTCGTACTCACCCGTAAATGGGGGTTCCGTTCCCTTTTGCCTTGTGACGTAGAACTGATTCGGGGTCAGCAGATTCTTCCACTCGCTCTCGCTCTTTCGTTCTTTCTCGCCCATTTGTTCTCCGCAGCCTGCACGCCAATTCCTCTTCTGCCAGTATCAGATTCGGCGCACTACCTTGACGTTTCATTTACACGCCGCAATCATAGAAATTGCCGCCCAGCCAGACAACTTATGCCTGAACCGACCGAAATCCAGTACAAGGACAAACGGCGGAGTCGTCGAGCCAAGATCGTCAAACCGCTGCGGGTTCGTCCCTCCGAGCCGCGTGACGAGCACTTTGAAGATCTCCCGGTCAGCGTAAATGCTTCAAAAGAAGGAATTTACTTTCAGACTAGACGTTCCAACTACTACAAAGGCATGCGCCTGTTCGTGACCTTCCCCTTCTCTTCTGTCAACGATCCCATGAATTGCGAGTATGTGGCCGAGGTCGTGCGCGTCGAGAATCTGCCCAACGGCCGATTTGGGGTTGCCGTCCTTCTCAAGATGACCATGAACTATAGCGGTGGCGCTCCTCCGGGCTCCATCCGTCAAGTCTAATATCCAATATTTCGATTCTCCCGCGACAAACTTTCCATTGGCTGTTCGCTTCTCCTCTGGTGTATTTTGCCTTCGTATGACTCTTCGGGCGCATCGACACCATCACCATCACGGCTCTCTGTCGCGCCCGTCGAGCTCTGTCTAGCGCTTATTTGAAATCAAGCTCTGATCAGCCCGCTGGCGCGCATCGCTCAGCGGGTTTTTTCTTTTTGGGGAGGCCGTCGTGGAACTCGCTTTCGAAAAACTTGGGGGACTTGTTCCCGGGATCGTTCAGGACCATCGCACTGGCGAGGTCCTGATGCTCGGCTACTTGAATCCTGACGCCTTGGCGCAGACCCAGCGCACTGGCGAAGTTCACTTCTTCTCCCGGTCGCGCAATCGCCTCTGGAAGAAGGGCGAGAGCAGCGGTCATGTCCTGCGGGTGCGCGAAGTCCGCCTGGATTGCGATGCCGACGCCCTGCTTTTCCTCGTTGAGCCCGTGGGCCCGGGCGTCTGCCACGAGGGCTACCGGAGCTGCTTCTTCAAGCAACTCGATTCGGACTTGGGCGCCCGCGTGATCGCCGAGCGTACCTTCATGCCCGGCGAAGTCTACGGCGAACAGGGGGCGCGATGAGTTTGCTGAAGCTGGGAATCCCAAAAGGCAGCCTCCAGGAAGCGACTCTCGACCTTCTTGCCCGTGCGGGTTGGAAAGTAACCCTGAGTTCGCGCAGTTACGTCCCGGCGATCGACGACCCGGAGGTGGATTGTCTTCTGGTCCGCGCTCAGGAGATGGCGCGCTACGTGGAAACCGGCGCTCTCGACGCAGGAATCACCGGGCATGATTGGGTCGAGGAGACCCACGCCGACGTGCTCGAACTTGCCGAGTTGGTCTACGCCAAGCAGAGACTCGCCCGCGTCAAGTGGGTGCTCGCCGTACCAGAAGCTTCCTCAATTCGAGAACCTCGCGACCTGGAAGGCAAGGTCGTCGCCACGGAAGTCGTCGGCATCACCGAGAAGTACCTGGCAAAACATGGGGTCAAGGCCCGAGTGGAGTTTTCCTGGGGCGCTACGGAAGTGAAAGTGCCGCAGCTTGCCGATGCCATCGTCGAAGTCACGGAGACAGGCTCCTCTCTACGCGCGAACCGCCTTCGCATCCTGGACACCGTGCTCGAATCTTCGACCGTCTTTATCATGAACCGTGCTTCCGCCGCAGACCCCGTCAAGCGGGAAAAGGCTGAAAATCTTGTCTTGATGCTGCAAGGAGCGATTGCCGCCACCACGCGTGTCGGCCTGATGTTAAACGTCCGGCGCGATGACCTCGCGGCCGTGCTTTCCGTCCTGCCAGCGTTGAAGAATCCGACGATCTCCGAGCTCAGCGATTCGGACTGGGTTGCCGTGAACACCATCGTCGAAGAAGCTGTGGTTCGCCAGATTCTTCCGCGTCTAAAGGCGGCAAAGGCCCAAGGCATCGTCGAATATCCCTTGAACAAGATCGTGCTCTGATGCGCATCCTGGATCTCACCGCTGCAACCGAAGCCCGCCTGATTCGTCTTCGCGAAGGCCAGGATCGCGCCGCATATCGCGCTTCCACCCGCATTGTCGCCGACGTGAGACGACGAGGCGACGCTTCTCTGGACGCTTGGTCCATCAAACTCGATGGAGTGAACTTGAGACAAAAGGGACTTTGGGTCTCCCGCACTGAGATGGCCGCGGCTCGCCAGCGTGTGCCGCGAGAGTTTCTCCGCGCCGTCGCTCATGCCGCTGCGAATGCGCGCCGCGTGGCCGAAAAACAGATGCCTCGCGAGTGGTCTCTCACCGTGGAGCCCGGAGTCACGGTTGCCCAACTCATTCGGCCAATCGATTCGATTGGGTGTTATATTCCCGGCGGGCGCTTTGCGCTGTTCTCGACTCTGGTGATGACCGTCGTGCCCGCGCAAGTGGCTGGCGTCCGCCGTATCGTTGCCGTCTGCCCTGGAGCCAATGACGAACTTCTTGCCGCCGCCGATTTACTTGGGGTAACTCATCTAGCGCGAATCGGAGGTGCGCAAGCGATCGCTGCGTTAGCCTATGGCACGAAGCGAATCGCGCCGGTCGAGAAAATCTTTGGGCCAGGCAATCGTTTCGTCACAGCCGCAAAGCAAATTGTCAGCTCGGATTGCGCCATCGATCTTCCTGCAGGTCCGACCGAAGCGATTGTTCTTGCCCGGCGCGGGAATCCGTCCTGGATAACCTCCGATTTGTTGGCCCAGGCCGAACACGCCCCGGACGCGGGAAGTTATCTCGTGACTTCGTCGCCGCAACTCGCGCAAAAAGTGAAACAGGAGGTCGCCGCACAATTGAATCTTCTTCCTCGCAACAATCCGGCGCACGCTTCCTGTCGAACAACCGGCGCCATCTTGTTGGCGCGCACTTGGGAACAAGCCCTCGACTTTGTGAATCGCTTTGCGCCGGAACACCTGTCTCTGCCGGTGGGCGCACCTTCGCTTTTGAAGAAAATTCGCTCTTCCGGCACCATTTTTCTTGGCCCGCTCAGCGCGCAACCGTTTGGCGACTATGCCTCCGGCAGCAATCACGTTCTGCCGACTGGTGGTTGGGCAAGGCGCCGCGGCGGCCTCTCCATTTCTGATTTTGTGAAACAGATTAGCGTGCAGACGATCGATCGTGTGGGCTATCGTCGCCTCGCAAGTGACGTCCAAATGCTGGCCCGCGCCGAAGGCCTCCTCGCCCACGCCAACGCCGTCGAGGTGCGGAAATGAAGGTGCGCCTGCCAGTTCGGGAAGCGATTCTCGCGCGCCAGACCTACGAGGCCCCCGCCGAGGGCCGTCGCGGAAAGATTCGCCTCGACTTCAACGAAAACACTTCTGGCTGCAGCGCGGCAGCAAGAAGAGCTCTCGCCCGCCTCACGGCAAAAGAAATCGCTACCTATCCGGAATACGAGGCCTCGACACGCAAGCTCGCTCGCTATTTCCACGTTCGCCCTGAAGAACTGCTTTTGACCAACGGAGGCGACGACGCCTTGCGCGTGTTCTTCGACACCTTCGTTGAGCCGCGCTCCACCATCCTCATCTGCGAGCCCACTTTCCCCATGTACCGCTACTATGCAGAGATTGCCGGCGCCCGAATTCACGCTTTGCGCTACGGCGTGAATATGGCATTCCCCCTCGAAGCCGCACTCATTGCCCTCCAGAAGAAACCGCGCGTGTTCTTCCTCGCGAATCCCAACAATCCCACGGGCACACAAGTGGACCGCGCCTCGATCCGAAAACTTCTTCGCGCCGCCACACACACGGTTGTGGTTCTGGACGAAGCCTACGCAGAGTTTTCCCCCGTAAGCGCTGTACCCTGGATTCACCGCTATCCTCACCTCTTCGTCGCGCGCACGTTTTCGAAAGCCGAAGGTTTGGCAGGGCTGCGCCTCGGTGCCGTAATTGGCCGACGAGATTCGCTTGCATTCGTTCGCCGCGCCATGCCCCCTTACCCCATCAACATCGCGGCGCTGGCCGCGGGCGTGGCCGCGGCCGAAGAGCGCAAAACTATCGCCCGCTATGTGCGCAACGTGAAGCGTCTGCGCGCTTGGTTTTCCCGCGAACTTGGGAAGTCCGGAGTGCGCGTCTATCCAAGCACCGCCAATTTCCTGCTTGCCGACTTTGGCAAACGCGGACCCGCGTTTTTCCGAAAACTTGCCCGCAACAACATTTTGGTTCGCGAACGCAGCAAAGACCTCGGCCCTGGCTTCGCTCGCATTACCATTGGCACGCAGTTCGAACTCAAGAAACTCCTGCAGCTACTTGGCTCCGGCCGCTAGGAGCACGCATGCACAGAACCGCGCACATCCACCGCAAAACCAAAGAAACGCAAATCAACCTGCGCCTGAATCTGGATGGCCGCGGCAAATCCGAAATTTCCACTGGCATTCGCTTTTTCGATCACATGCTGGACCTCGTCACGCGCCACGGCGGCTTCGATCTCCGCCTCAAGGCCAAGGGCGATTTGGACGTTGACCAGCATCACACCGTCGAAGATGTCGGCATCGCTCTCGGCGAAGCTCTCAACGCGGCACTCGGCAACAAGCGCGGCATTCTCCGCGCCGGCTACTTCCTGATGCCCATGGACGAAACTCTCGCTGCCGCTGCCGTTGACCTCGGCGGCCGCGCCTTTTGCATCATCCACGCGAAATTTTCCGCCTCCAAGGTGGGTGACTTCCAAACCGAACTTGTCGAAGATTTCTTCCAGGGTTTCGCGCAAGCCGCTCGCGCCAACGTGCACCTGCGCGTCGTCTACGGCCGTTCTTCGCACCACCAAGTCGAAGCGTTGTTCAAAGCCTTCGCTCGCGCCTTGCGCTTTGCCGTGGCTCGCGACAACCGCCTCCGCAACGTCCTACCCAGCACCAAGGAACTCCTGTGATCGTCACGCTCATTGATTACGGCGCGGGGAACGTCACCTCCGTCGAGCGCGCACTGCGTCGCCTTGGCGCCGAAGTTTGCCCCACCAATCGCCCTGAAGAAATCGCCAAAGCAACCTCCTTGGTTCTTCCCGGCGTGGGTCATTGTGCCGCTTTGCTCACCTCGCTGGATGCTCACGGCCTGCGCCGGCCGCTTCTCGATGCATTCGCTCGCGGCGTTCCTTTCCTCGGAATCTGCCTCGGCTTGCAAGCTCTCTTTCAGAGCAGCGAAGAGGCGCCCGAACTCCCCGGCCTCGGTTATTTCCAGGGACGCGTGAGTCTGCTTGCTCAAACCGTCAAACTGCCGCACATGGGCTGGAACCAAATTCGCGCCGTGGGCTCCAGCCATTTGCTCGGCGGAATTTCTCCGGATGCTTATTTCTATTTCGCGCATTCCTATGCGGCGCCCGCATCCGGCGCGGAGACTGCGGCCGTCTGCGCACATGGCCGCGATTTCGCCGCCGTCCTCGAAAACGGTCGCGTCTTTGGCGTCCAGTTCCATCCGGAAAAGAGCGGCTCTTCCGGCGCAAAGTTGCTTGAGAACTTTCTGAGGCTCGCCGCATGAGTCTCGCGCGGCGCATCCTTCCTTGCCTCGATACGGACGGCGCGCGTGCGGTCAAAGGCGTGCATTTCGAAGGCTTGCGCGACGCTGGCGATCCGGTCGAGCTCGCGGCACGCTACAACTGCGAAGGTGCGGACGAGTTGGTTGTTCTCGACATCGCTGCGGCCCGGGACAATCGGCCCACCTTTCTCGAGACCATCCGCCGCGTCGCCGAACAGCTCAGCATTCCTCTCACCGCAGGAGGCGGCATCCGCTCGCTCGATGATGCTCGCGCGGTCGTGCGTGCCGGCGCCGACAAAATCACCGTCAACACGGCCGCAGTCGCACGGCCCGAACTCATCTGCGAACTCTCCCGCGAATTTGGCGCGCAGGCAGTCGTTCTCGCCATTGATGCTAAGCACGAACACAATTCTTGGAAGGTCCGCGTTCGCGGTGGGCGCACGGCCACGACCTGGAATGCCTTGGACTGGGCGCGCCGCGGCGTAGAGTCGGGTGCAGGAGAAATCCTTCTCACCTCCGTGGACCGCGATGGCACGCAATCCGGTTTCGATCTCCTGCTCACCGCGGCCATTAGCCGCGCCGTCAGCGTTCCGGTCATCGCTTCCGGGGGCGCAAAAGCACCACAGCATTTCCTGGAGGTCTTCACCTATGGCGCAGCCGACGCGGCCCTCGCCGCTTCCATCTTTCACGACCAGGTCCAATCGATTCGTGCGCTGAAATCCTTCCTTCAGTCCCATGGCGTCGCCGTGAGGCTGCCGTGCTGATTCCCTGCATCGATTTGCAGCGTGGCCAAGCCGTCCAGCTGATTCACGGCCGCAAACCTGAACTTGCCGTCACCGATGTGCTTGGCTTGCTTGACCGCTTCTCAATGTACGAATGGCTGCATCTGATTGATCTCGATGCCGCGATGCGTAAGGGGCACAACAATCGTCTCGTTCTACAACTCTGCGTGGAAGCGCATCAAAAATTCAACATGAAAGTCCGCGTGGGCGGTGGCATTCGCACCGTTCGCCGAGCTCAAGCTCTCGTCCAACTCGGCGCCAAGCAGGTCATCATCGGCAGCGCCGCGTTTCGGCACAGCAGTCCGAATCTTCCCTTTCTCAAGAAGCTCGCCTCGTGTATCGGCAAGAAACACGTCCTTATCGCGCTCGATACTGCAAAAGGCCGCATCGTCATTCACGGCTGGCGCACTGCTCTCGCCGCGGACCCCATAGAAGTGATGACTGCGCTGGAACCTTACTGCGCCGGATTTCTGTGCACGGATGTGGATCGTGAAGGCACGATGCGCGGCGCAAATATCAACTGGTTTCGCTCCTTGCGCGAAGCCACGCGGCTTCCTATCGTCGCCGCCGGCGGCATTTCATCTGCTCATGAAATTCGCGCCCTCGAGAGAATCGGAATGGATGCTGCCGTCGGCATGGCCCTCTATAAAAACCGTATCCGATAGCTTTGTCTTTTCTGTCGTGGCCTTATCCATTGCCACCACCAAAAGTGTATTGTCATCCGGAGGGCCGCGCCTTTGGCGGTGCGAACGATCTCAACCGAGCGCCCGCGCTCTCTTCCAATCCGATTACATCTTTCAGCACACTCCCACCTGCAGTACGATATTTCCAATGCGAGGTCCTATGCTTGTTTCCTTCCGACCGTGTGGCCCCAAGGATCACAAGACCCTGTTGAGGCTCGTCGTAGCCTACTACCGCTTCGACAAGATCCCTTACAGCCTCGCTTCGCTCAGCCGCGGTCTGGACACGCTCCTGCGCAACCTCTCCCAAGGCCAGGCGTGGCTCATGGAGACGCATCACAAAGCGGTCGGCTACGCCATTGTCACCTACAACTTCGATCTCGAATACGGCGGCGTGGAGGGCATGCTCACCGATTTGTATGTGGAGAAGCGTTTCCGCAATCGTGGCGTCGGGTCGCTCGCACTCTATGAAATCGAGGATTTTTGCCGCGAGCGCGGCATTCGCGCTGTCGGACTTCAGGTGCAGCATCACAACAAAGCCGCGGAAATTTTTTACCGCAAGGCGGGCTTCCGCCTTCTTCCGCGAAAAGTGATGCTATTTGAAGTTCGCCCTGAGGAGAAAAGCCCCACGCGCCGTGCTAGCGCAGGTAAGCGTCGGTAATGTACTGCTGTACCATGCGCTGCGTATTGAAGAACGAGCCGTTCATCGCGATGGCGTGCTGCATGACCGAAAGGTATCGGTTGCGGTCCTCGTAGAACATCGGCAGGATCACGCTCTCCAACTTCGAGTAGAGACTCTCCGCATCCGAGGCATTGTCGGCGGCTAGGTCTGGCTCAGGTTCCCGCCGGTGAGACTCTCCGATCGACCATCCCGTCACGCCTTCGATGCACCCCTCCACCCACCACCCGTCGAGGATGCTCAAGCTCGGCACTCCATTCAACGCCGCCTTCATTCCACTCGTCCCGGAAGCTTCCAACGGATATTGCGGCGTGTTGAGCCACAAATCGCCGCCGGAAGTCAGTTTGCCGCCTAGGTCCAGGTTGTAATCGTCCAGAAATACAATCGACACATTTTTCTTCAGCGCTTTCTTTGCCTTGAAGATGCGCTTGATGATCTCTTTTCCCCCGGCGTCGCGCGGATGGGCTTTCCCCGCAAACACAATCTGGAAAGCACCCGCGTTTTTCGCAATTTGCCGCAAGCGATCCGGATCCCGCAGGATCAAGTCGGCGCGCTTGTAGCCAGTTGCGCGGCGCGCAAATCCGATTGTGAACACTTCCGGGTCCAGCTTCAGCCCGGTCTTCTTCCGCACCGCTTCGAACAGGTCGTGCTTTGCGAGTAGGTGCGATGACCAAACCTCTTCCGGTGGAAGCCCCAGCGCCCCCCGCAAACTGTAGTTGTCCTCGCGCCACGAAGGAATGTACCGGTCGAACAAATCGCGGAACGCCGGCGCCGTCCACGTCGCTGCATGCACGCCATTCGTAATGGCTTCAATCGGCACGTTCGGGAACATCTTCCGCGAAACTTCCCCGTGCAATTTCGCCACGCCATTCACGTAATTGCTCAGGCTCAGCGCCAAATAGGTCATGTTGACGGAAGCCCCGCGCCGCGCAGCCTCGGCCAGGTCCGGGAAATCCTGTTCCGCCTGCAGGATGCTCTTGATCAGGTCCGCAGACGAAGCATCTTGCACGTCGAAGAAGCGCGACCGGTCAGGGAACAGCCGCGTCAGGTATTCCAGTGGAAATTTATCGTGTCCAGCGGGCACGGGCGTGTGCGTCGTGAACACGCACTTGCTGCGCACCTTCTCGATATCCTCGCCCTTGACTGAAGTTCGCCCCATCCGGCGCGACTCTTCGCCCAACAATTCCATCGTGAGCAACGCCGCATGGCCCTCATTCATGTGGTACCGCATCAGCTCGGTATGCCCAAGCTCCCGCAACATCCGCACTCCACCTATCCCTAGCAACACCTCCTGCGACAACCGGTAGTACGGATCGCCTCCATACAGCGACCCTGTTAGCTCGCGGTCCCGCGGATCATTGTCCGGTAGGTCGGCATCCAGGAAGTACACGGGCACTTCGTACCCGCGCACGCCCTTCACCGTATAACGCCATGCGCGCAGTTCCACCCGCCGGCCCTCCAGCGTGACCGCTACCCGCGGCGCCTCCTCCTGGAGAAACTTCTCGACTTCCCATTCCACGGGTTCTTCGGTCTGACTGCCGTCTTCCGAGAGAACTTGGTGGAAATAGCCCTTCCTGTACAGCAGCGATACCGCCACCATCGGCAATCGAATATCCGCTGCGGCACGAATAGTGTCACCCGCAAGGACGCCCAGGCCGCCACTGTAGCTCGGCATGGCGTTCTCCAGCGCGATTTCCATAGAGAAGTACGCCACAAATCGTTTCGGGGGATGAGCCAAATTGGCCATGGGTCTTCAGTTACTGCCTTGCGCCTTTCTCTAGCCTGCTTTCCCGTCTGTTTGGCCTGCTTTAAACTTACTATTCTGCGAGAACCGCGCCCCTCAAGCAAGAAAACTCGCGCGTCAAGTTTCTGCTTGATTCCATCGGTTGCACGCCTTCTGGTTCGCTATAATCCTCACTCATGTCCGCTTTTCTCGAAGGTATTCGTGTCGTCGAATTAACCGAAGCTCTGGCAGGCCCGTACTGCAGCATGCTCTTGGGCGATTTTGGCGCTGACGTCATCAAGGTCGAGCGCCCCGGCGTCGGCGACCAGTCCCGTACTTGGGGTCCGCCATTTGTCGGCACGGAATCAGCTTACTTCCTCGCGACCAACCGCAACAAACGTTCGATCACTCTCGACTACGACCATCCCACCGGCAATGAAATTCTCCACCGCCTTCTCGCGAGAGCCGACGTCTTCCTGTGCAATCAGCCCTCCCTCGCCTCTCTCCAGCGACGCGGCATCGATCCCATCTCTTTGCGCGCCAAGCATCCCCGCCTGATCTATTGCGCCATCACCGGTTATGGATTTACGGGGCCCAAGGCGGGTAAGCCAGGGTACGACATACTGGCGCAAGCCGAAGCCGGCGTCATGAGCTTCACCGGTGAGCCCAACGGCGGTCCCATGCGCTTTCCCATCGCCCTTGCCGACATGACTACGGGCATGTACGCCACTATGGGCGTGCTCGCTTCTCTTTTCTCCCGCGAACGCACGGGCAAGGGCAACTTCCTCGATTTGGCTCTCTTCGACTCCCAATTGACCTGGCTGGCCAATGTCGGCAGCAGCTATCTGAACGCCGGGGTCTCTCCCCAGCGCTGGGGCAATTCCCACCCGAATATCGTTCCCTACCAAATGTTCCGCGGTAGCGACATGCGCTGTTTTGTCCTGGGAGTCGGCACGCAAGACCAGTGGCGCCGTCTTTTGGATCTCCTCAGCCCCGAAAATGAGCTTGCTGCTGACCCTCGTTTTGCTACCAACCCTGACCGCATCCGGAACCGTGACGCGCTCATTCCTCTTCTCCAGCAACGGTTTGACACCCTGCCTGCTTCCGCGTGGCTGGCCAAGCTTGCCGCAGCAGAAATCCCCGCAGCCGCCATCCAAACCGTTGGGGAAGCCCTAAACGACTCACAAACGCTTTCGCGTGCTTTGGTCGTCGAAATCGAACATCCGACTGTAAAGATTGCCCGGAGCATCGCCAATCCTGTTCGCTCGGAGACTCAGCCCATCCTCTACCGCTTGCCACCGCCTCTCCTGGGCGAACACAACCGTCAGATCCTCGAAGAACTTGGCTTCCCGGAGGCGGTCCTGGATGCGGCCCTGCGGGATGCCTGCAAGTTCTCTTCCCTTAACACTGTGAAGACATAACGGTTTTGCACAGGTCAATAATTAGGGACTTGACTTTCATAATAATAAAGCGAATTATGAAGACGCCCAAGCCCCTCGCCCCTCAAGTACGCACGTTCGGTTCAGTGGCCTGGTATTTGATTTCCGCCTGAGCGGAGGGCTTTATGACCACGGGGTGTCTGCAGGATACTGCAGTCATTTATCGCAATTTCAACCTCTGCCCGCATTGTGTCTTTCATGGGCAGCAAGCCTTGCTGTGCCGTCTGTGCGAAGGGATGCCCATGATTTCCCGCTCGGATGGAAAATCGTTCCATCTCTTGCTCGCAGACAGGCCTCTTCCCTACCCGATCGAGCGCTCCTCCGGATCAACCGGGAAAATCTCCGTTTGCTTCTGGTATTCCCATGTTCGTCATCCCAAGTCCACATTTTCGACCATCGTTGTTCTGACGGATGCCCGCACCAACCATCCCTTGGTTTTCCGAAGAATCGAAGACGTAGCCGATTTGCTCGCCGAAGAACTTGCGCTCCACGGCAAGCTCGCTCCGTTTTATGAGCTCTCGGAAGAAAAGGCGCAGGCCAATGCGTCCTAGTGGCCCTGGACCAACCTGCAACTCACGCCGTTCACTTCTCAGTTTTTAGGAAGTGCTCCGCCACCACGCTCGGTCTTTCTACGATGCGTTTCTCTTCCGCACAGACCACCAGCCGGAGGAACTGCGCCATGCTCCAAGCCAGTGGAGTGGCGCTCCCCGTGCCTGACCCAAACACAAATTGCGACGCCGTCGGGTCCGCTTGGTCCCACACCTGTTCCGGAATCATGCCGCCCGCGTTGGCGAACCGCTGCATTGCCGTCAGGTACGGCGTGGGGTCCTTGCCCCTTGCAACTTCATACTCTCCACGCTCTCCCGTAAAAATGGGCCATATTCGTCCAACTCCCTCGCCCAGCCATGGCCCACCAAAGTACGTCTCTCCGTAACCATCATGGTTGTATCGTCGAAAGCTGGGCCCATTGGGAGTTTCGATGCGGATCGTCGAGTCAATCACCTGCACGGAGTGAGCGATGATCGGATCGTCGGCCGGCCTGATTCCCAGGCGCACCAGCTCCAGAAATCCCGCGTCTACGACGTCCCGTTTATCCCAAACTCCTCCCCCGTTGCGCACGTCAATCTTCGCGCCATCATTCGGGTCAGTGTTGTTGTTGATGCGTATGTAGTAGCCCTGGCCCGTTCCCGACTTTTCCAGGTGCCCGGTCGTCGTCACCAGCCATTTTTCAAGGTTCGCTGACCAATCGTCCGCAACCTGCAAGTAACGGTCCGCGTTGTCATTCGCACCATTCTTGCGGGCTATGTCCGACGCGCACACCAGCCCAGCAATCTCTGCGGCCATCGTCGAGGGCGAGTAGCCGGACACTTCTTCCCAGCGTTCCTGCTCGGTGGAGGGTCCGCGCGCAACGATGAACTCCGCGGACGGCCTAATGTGCTTGCTCCACGTTTCCGGATCCGTGCGGCCCAATTGCCACGCGAGAATCATGGGATAGGACACTTCGTCCATCTGGATGGCAGTCCAATAAGGCTTCCCATCTAGCCAACTGTTCTGCGGGTACCCGCCGTCCGGCTTCTGCTGCACCGTAAACAGATAATTCAGTGCGCGCTCGGCCGCTGCGCGGTCACCCGCGGCCAATAGCCCTGTCGCAACCTCGTACAAATCGCGCGCCCAGATCAGATGATAGCCGCCCACGCTCGGCTCGCTGGCCTTCACGGCAAATCCCCAAGGGATGCTCATCGAGGCGATCATCGCTCCACGGAAGGTCTTATCCTCATGCGCCTTCAGGACCATAGCTGCGAGCTCAAACATCCGTTCATAGCGCGCATCTACGCGTCTCAGTCCGGCCAGATATTCCTTCCACCCCGCGACATACTCGGCACTGACCACTGTGAACTGACGGGCCAGACTTTTCTTGGCTGTCTCTATAGCCGAAGAAGCGTTTGAACCGAACCCCAGTGCAAAAACAACGTGCGCCGCAGTCGGCAGTTTCGCCGCCTGCAAAACGTTCCCGTTCTGTGCCTTCGCATACTTCCGCGAGAGTGCGTGGTGCAAAAGCAGGTCTGTGCGCCCGTCGCTCGTCCCGACAAATCCGCTTGTCGCTTCTATGAAGCTCGGCGAGCTGATCAGCGCTGCGGCTACGTCGCCTTTCGTCGTGACCAGCGCCTCCCCCTGCGAGTAGCCCGTGTCCCCGTACCCGCTGTTTTTCAGCGCCGGATCGAACAAAACGTAGACCGAGTAGCCCGCCGGCCCGCTGAATGACACATCGATCAACAGCGAATCGCTTTGCGGGTCAGTTACATACGTCTTCGTGAGCTTGAATTCCCCAGCGGGATCGCTGCTCGTTTGCCGGTAGAGAAGCGCGTGCTCGCTCACGCGCTCCAGTGCATGCGCCAAGTCCTTCGACTCCATCCAAACCTTCCGTCCGTCGCTGACGGCAAATTCCAGCGTTCGCACGTTCGCTGTATCAAGTCGCGGGTAGTAAACCTCGGTGAGAATTCCGCCCTGCAGCGTGAACCACACTCTCGAGCCCAGGGCAGTGGCCGTGCCCACGGCCTCTTTGCCCCCGGTCGTCCAAGTCGGCAGTTCGCCTGGCCCATTTGGTGCATCCTGTGGGGCGGCGGAGAGCGGCGCTCCGATCCACACGGCGAGGAAGAAAAACGGCGAAAAATTCCTGAGTCTCAATGGCTTCACCTTTCCGTCAACTGCCACGCGTACTTGACACGGCCACTTCCACGACGCAACCCAAGCCTCTGCGTGGCAAAACCCTGCTTCGTCGCATCTATTTCTCAAATGTAAATACGAAAGAGAAGTTTCAGAGGGTTTGAAGCCGTTACAAACCAAAACCCTTGTCTTGCATAGTCTTATGGCGTTTGTTACGTTGTTAAACGCCGGTTGCATCCGTAAGGCAAGGTTTGTATGTCCGAGCAGGACCTGTATCTGCGTCAGGTCGAGAAGGTTGCCAACAGTGGCGTCCTCCACAGCTCCGAGTCGCTCCGTAGACTCTTGCGTTACCTGGCCCGGCACGCCCTGACGCATCCTGGCTCCCCGCTAAAGGAATACCAGATCGCCACCGAGGAATTTGGCCGCCCCCCGGAGTTTGACCCCGCTGTGGACTCTATGGTGCGCGTGCAAGTGGGAAGGCTGCGCTCCAAGATAGCCGAGTACTACGCGACTGAAGGGGCTGAAGACCCCATCCGCCTTGAGGTGCCCAAAGGCACGTACACGCTGGCCTTTCGTCACCGCGAGTCGGAGGTCCATACTCGCCCGAGCGAACCGGTTACGCCGGAAGCCCACCACGTTTCACCCGCAGCCGTCCCGCGCGCCTGGATCGTCGCTGTGACCGCCCTATCCGTTCTTTTGGCCGTAACTCTTGCTGCCCTCTATTTCACTCGACGCGGCGCTTCCGCCGCCAACCCGGCGAACGAGCAGATTGCGCCTCCAGCCCTGCGGGCCTTTTGGAAGCCATTCCTGATCGGTCCTGAGGAGCCCTGGGTCGTCTTCAGCAATGCTGCCTTCATCGGCAGGCCGGAAACGGGCATGCGCTACTTCAATTCCGCCCGCGATCCGAAAAACGCAGTCTGGGATCACTACACCGGCGTGGGTGAAGTCCTTGCCGTGCACAATCTCGACCTCGTATTTGGCTCCCTACACCGCAACCTGCGCGTGAAGCGCGGCAGCCTTTTTTCCCTGGACGACGCCCAGAATAACAACCTGATTTTTGTGGGCTCCCCCTCCGAGAATCTTACCCTCCTCGAGATTCCCGGTTCGCACGAGTTTGTTTTCCAGAGAGTGGACTCTGGCCCTCGCAAGGGTGACCTCGCCGTCGCAAACATTCATCCGCTGCCCGGCGAGGCCAAGTTCTACTTGGCAAGCCTTTCGTCCTCCCCACTCACCGAGGACTTTGCGGTCATTGCCTTTGGACCCGGTTTGAATCCAGCTCATTCCGTGCTGATTATCGCCGGAACCACTACCTTCGGCACTCAGGGCGCCGTCGAGTATGTGTGCAGGCAGGACGCGGTGGAACAGCTCCTCCGCCGGCTCTCGGTCTCCCATTCCGGTGACTTAAAGCCATTCGAAGCGCTCCTTCATGTCAAGGTGGCTAAAGGCGTGCCTGTCGAGTCAGAACTCATTTCTCTGCGCAAGCTCGCTTCCCCCTAGCTCGCCCTCACGCGACACAACCAACTCAAATAGATGAGATGGTGCTTTACGTCTGGCTGGGGCTTCCCTTCAGCGACGCGTCCGCAAGTAGCGCCTGGATCCGCGCTAGCGCCGCGGGGATGGCCTCGCGAACCGGCGCCGAAAGTTGCCGGTCATGTGCGAATGACGCCGCGCCGATGCTTACCAAAAACGCCCGTTGTGGCGCGTGCCCATAGACATGCTCCGCCAAGGCCAAAAGGTGCGCAGGGCTCACCGAGTGCGCCGTCGCGCCCGGCCGACCTGCAGCCGCTTCGATTGATTGAACTTGGATTTGACCCGGAGGGATTGCCGCCGACGCGTCAACAAAAATCGCCAGGTCTGCGTGGCTGATTCTCTCCGCAAGTTCCGGCGTCCACTGCTGCGAGCAGAGTATTTCCGCTCCCGGCTCGCCTTGGTTGGCCTCCATTTGGCGCGCCAGATGCACGGCAACCCCATCGTCTCCGCGAAGCGGGTTGCCGCACGCAAGAAGGATCGCGT
Organism: Candidatus Limnocylindrales bacterium; assembly: GCA_035623175.1. Lineage (GTDB taxonomy): Bacteria > Acidobacteriota > Terriglobia > Acidiferrales > UBA7541 > Acidiferrum. Next base: position 33,130 of record DASPTY010000057.1, read on the forward strand.
GGTTCACTTTCGCCTTCAAATCTCGCTCACCGGCCGCCTCTCCGCCGTGCGGCCGGCGAGTTCATCTTTCACTTCACACTCATCGTGTCGGCGGTGGGCGGGTGCCCCAGCACATGTATGTCGTCCGCCAGAATCCACACTCGCACAAGCCGGAACTCTATACTAGGACGACGGTCACCATACGGAAGAGCATGTGAACAAGTTCTTCTTTCTGTGAGTTCTGAGCCCGCGACTGATCGCATTCCCGCTCTTGCGCACTTCAGAACCCATCGGCGCGTCCAGCCGCTCAAGTGGTTTCGTTTGGGGAATTTGCAGTAGCCGGCTCCTCAAATCCCACCGCTCTGCTAACAGCTCGCTTCAGCAACAACCAATCCTCATCTGCCCGTCCGCCACCGGTGGTCCAAACGCTTCCTTCGGAATCGGCACGCCTTTCAGCGTCATCCAGCACCGCCGGCCCGCGCTGATCAACACCAACACCACACCCACCACGAACATCGCCATCAGGATCGTATCCAGATAGCCAGTTACTATCTCGCCCGGCACTTTCGTCAGCGGCCAGAAAATGTTCTTGATCGAGAGCACGCCCGCCGTCAGTGTCGTCACCCCAACAAATAGCATGGGCACCGCCGTTATCCAGGCGTACTTTGCTTTTCCCATATTGATCAAGAACGTCGTGGTCACTGCCAGAGCAATCGTCGCAAGAAGTTGGTTTCCTGTCCCAAACAACGGCCAGAGCGTTGAAATCGAGCCGGTGTAAATCAGGTAGCCCCACGCAAGCACCACCACGGAAGTCGCCACCAGATTCCCCGGGAGCCACTTGGTGTTCGCAAAAGGCTTGTGTACTTTTCCTAGAAGTTCCTGAAGGACGTATCTCGCCGCGCGTGTTCCCGCGTCAATGGTGGTCAGGATGAAAAGCGCCTCGAACATGATGGCGTAGTGATACCAGTAGCCCATCAACTTCGTCATCCCGGGGAGGCCGCGGAAGATCTGCGCCATTCCTACCGCCAATGACACCGCCCCACCGGTCCGCCCCGCAAGCTTCTCGCCCACTTCCGTCGAGAAGACCTGCAGGTTCACCGTTTGCATTCCCATCTTCGAGAAAACATCTGGCGGCACATTGATGGCGAAATAGTCGCCGGGAAACAGCGAGCACGCCGCAATCAGAGACAGCACTGCTACCATGGATTCCGCCACCATCGCCCCATATCCGATGAAGCGCGCATCCGTCTCTTTGTCAATCATCTTCGGCGTGGTGCCGGATCCCACCAGCGAATGGAATCCGGAAATTGCCCCGCACGCAATGGTCACGAACAGGAACGGGAACAACTTGCCCTTGATGATTGGCCCTCCTCCGTGGACAAATTCCGTGACCGCCGGGAACTTGATGTCCGGGTGCACGATGACTACTCCAATAAGCAGAATTGCGATTGTGCCCAGCTTGACGTACGTCGAGAGATAGTCGCGCGGCGCCAACAGCAACCACACCGGTAGCACGGAAGCGACGAACCCGTACGTCGCCATGAGTACCGTGATCTGGTGTGGGCTGAATGTCAGGTACGAAGCGAACGGCGATATCGCAATCCAGCGTCCACCCACCACTGCCGCAATCAACAGCACCACGCCCACCACGCTGGGAAGCGCCACCTTGATTTGACCCGGCGCGCTCTTGAACATGTACAGCCCCATAAAGATGGCAATTGGAATCGTCATGGCAATCGTGAATACGCCCCACGGACTGTTCGACAGCGCATTCACCACCACGATCCCCAGCCCCGCCAAGGTCACCAGCAGGATGAACAAAAGCGCCAGCATTGCCGCAAGCCCTGCAAACGAACCGATCTCCGTCCGCGCGATTTCGGCCAACGATCTTCCGCCGTGCCTCATCGAAGCCACCAGCACCATGATGTCGTGCACGCATCCGGCCAGCACCGCCCCGATCAAAATCCACAGAAAGCCAGGCGCGAAGCCAAATTGCGCCGCAAGCGTCGGCCCAACCAATGGCCCCGCGCCAGCGATGGCCGCAAAATGGTGCCCGAAGAGAACAAATTTCGGAGCGGGAACAAAGTTGTGACCGTCTTCAAACTTGTGCGCAGGAGTCGTCCGGCGGTCGTCCAGCGCCAAAGCCTTTGCCGCGATAAACGCGCTGTAATACCGGTACGCAATCGCACACACGCACAGTGCTCCAAGAATCACCGGAAGCGTGTTCATCTTCTTGCCCTCTCCGCTGGCATTTTGACCCTAAACCAGACCGCATTTCCATGCCGCAGGCGCCAGCACTCTAACACGAGAGCGAGAATTCACCTCTGCTTCCTCGGTGTGCGTCCAACATTGTTGGGAAACTTCCAGCCCGCCAGCGCAAGGGAGTCGCGCGACTGAGAAACTCGCTTCGCTGGCAGTTTGCACCGTGAAAGCGTGAAGCACCGTTACGAGTGAAGAGTGATTTGAAGCTGAAGACTCACTAGCCGAGTTCGAGGAGCAGATATGTACACTCTAGTTATCACAGGTGTATTACGGCAAGTTGTTGGTGAACCGGGCAGGACTCGAACCTGCAACCCGTTGATTAAGAGTCAACTGCTCTACCAATTGAGCTACCGGTCCACTCGCAATTCTTTATTTTACACACTTCCGATTTTTCTGTCGACACACCGCGACACAACGAATTCGCAAAATTCTTCCGCTGGATGTCCGTTTTTATCTTCCGCGCAGCACAGCCGCCAGATCCCGCGCCACTTTCCGCGCGCGTTCCAGGTCATGAGGATCAAACGAGATCGCTGACACCCGCTGGTGGCCTCCGCCCCCGTAGCGTTCCGCCAGCGTGGCCAGGTTCTGGTCCGCCGTCGCCTGGTTCCACGGATTTGTGCCCAGCGAGACCTTCGCGCGCACCGCCGAAGCGCTCACGCTGACCGAGTACACGCCCTCCGGGTGCAACAGGTATGGAATGAACTTGTTGTACCCTTCCATGTCCAGATCGCTCACGTCGAAGAAGATCACTCCGCCTTTCGACTCGCATCTTTCCCGCAAAACCTCGATGGATTTCCGGTGCCGCTCCAGCAACGGCCCGAGATATTTCGCCACCACCGGCAACTTCACCATTTCTTCGAGCGGCCGGTACGCTAATTCCGGAATGATCTGCGCCGGCACGCCATCGTCTGGTGCCGCTTCGATTACCAGCGCCAATTGCGTCGCTGGCTCCGCCAGTTGCGTCGCAGATTCCGGCGTCGGAAACTGCGCCCCATCGATGATGTCACCCCAGTGAATCAAGTCCGCGAGTGGCGCCGTGTTGTATCCAAATTTCTCCTTCGTCACCGTGGCGATCAGCTTTGTGCAGGACTTGTAATCCGGGTCGTAATACATGTTCTTGCCAGGAGATTTCTTAAAGTATTCCGCGTCCGCCGGCGTCAGAAACGCGCTCTGGTGGTGGTCGAACCACCACGTCACCTTCGGGGAATTTGAGTATTTGAAATCGACGATTACGTTCTCGTCCCCGTCGAACAGCGCGTCCTCCCAAGGATGCTTGGCTCTGTGCGTCATTCCCCTCAGGTGGAATTCCGCCTTGCTGTCAAAATGTTCCCGGTAGAACCGGTAAAACAGAGCGGCTGAGGCAGTGCCATCAAAGCAGCGATCGTGAAAGCACAGTCGAACTTTGGTCATAGAGCTCGAGATTGCCCCGCCTCTCACGGAGTGACCCGGAAGAATACGCAAAGCCTTTTAAGATGGACGCCTCCACACGGAAAGTCAAGTCGAATCCCGCGCCTAATTTTCTTGTAACCTCGCGCAGCGCTTTGAATCACACTATTACGTGGGACCAAAGACCCGCGCCCCGAGGGGACTCATGTCGAGCTGGAAAGAAGGCGAACTGACTTACGCCGACGTCACTCCGAAATCGGTCTATCTCAATCGCCGGCAGATCCTGAAAGCCATGGGGATTGCGGGTACCGTGGCCCTTGGCGGCAAGGCGATCTCTCGCTTGGCGTTCCCGCCCGCCACCGCGAACGCCGGAACCAAATTGAATGTTGCCGTGAAGAGCCCCTTCAGCACCTCGGAGAAGCAAAACACGTTTGACGACGTCACTCACTACAACAATTTCTACGAGTTCGGCACCGACAAGAGTGACCCCTCGCGCAACGCCGGAAAGTTCCGCACCTCGCCGTGGACCGTCTCCGTCGAAGGCGCCGTGAAGAACCGCGCCAAGTACACCATGGACGACCTCCTCAAGCTCGTTCCTCTCGAAGAGCGCATCTATCGTCACCGCTGCGTCGAGGGCTGGTCCATCGTCGTACCCTGGATCGGCTATTCGCTGAACACGCTTCTGAAGCTCGCCCAACCGAACGACAAAGCTAAGTACGTCGCGTTCGAGTCCTACTATGACCGCGACCAAATGCCCTGGGGCGAGCACTCCGGCATAGATCTTCCCTACGTCGAAGGCTTGCGTCTGGATGAGGCCATGCATCCGCTCACACTTCTCTGTGTCGGCATGTACGGTGAATCTCTCCCCAATCAGGACGGCGCGCCGGTCCGCCTAGTCATTCCGTGGAAGTACGGCTTCAAGAGCATCAAGTCCATCGTCAAAATTCGCTTCGTCGAGGGCGAGCCTCGTACGACGTGGAACCTCTACGCCCCCCGCGAGTATGGCTTCTATTCCAACGTCAATCCCAACGTGGATCACCCGCGCTGGAGCCAGGCCACCGAACGCCGTCTCGGCGAATTCTCGCGCCGCAAAACGCTCATGTTCAACGGTTATGGCGACCAGGTCGCCAGCCTCTACACCGGCATGGATCTGAAGAAATACTACTGACGTGCGCAAATTCTTCAGCCAGCTCCTCACCAGCAAGTGGTCGAAGGCCTTCGTCTTTCTTGCGTGCCTCACGCCTCTCGCCTATCTTGGCTCGCGCGCTTACAACGGCAGGCTCACCGCCAATCCCGTCGAATATGTTCAGCACTTCACCGGTGATTGGACGCTGCGTTATCTTCTGATTACTCTTTCCATCACACCCTTGCGTAAGCTTCTCAATTTGCCCGATCTCATCCGCTTCCGACGCATGCTCGGCCTCTTTGCCTTCACCTACGTTTCCCTCCACTTCCTCACCTACCTTTGGCCGGATCAGGGCTTCGAGTTCAGCGGCATGATACGAGACGTGGCCAAGCGCCCCTTCATCACCGTCGGCTTCCTTGGATTCGTATTACTTCTGCCGCTCGCGTTGACTTCGACCACGGGTTGGATTCGCCGTCTCGGCGGCAAACGCTGGCAAGCTCTTCACCGCCTCATCTATGTCATCGCCCTCTGCGGCGTCATCCATTACTACTGGCTCGTCAAGTCCGACCACCGTCTCCCTCTCCTCTACGCCGCCATCCTCGCCGCGCTCCTTCTCTTCCGGCTCGTCTCCTCCCTCCTCAAGCCCCGCCCCGCCGTCGCTGCGTCGCCTGCCGCTCTCCGATAGCACCGCCTTGCAGTCACAATGTCATTCCGAGGGCGGGGTCTGCCCGAGGAATCTGCTTTTTCTCAAGCTCTTGAATGACACATTGAATAGCAAAGAATCGGATGTAACCTATCTCCATGATCCCTCCCACCTACAAACCGCGTAAGAGGTTCATGGAGCTGGCCATCTCCGAGGCAAAGCACGCCGGTGATCGTGGCGACTATCCCATCGGCGCGGTCATCACCCGCCTCGTGGGCGGGCGCGAAGTGGTCATCGCTAGTGCCGGGAACCGCGTGAAAACGTCGGGCTCGAGCATCAAGCACGTCGAACTGGAAACACTCAAATACGTATCCAGTGGCTATGGCCGCTACTTGCCGGACTTCATTCTTTATACGACGCACGAGCCGTGTGCCATGTGCGCCGGCGCCTGCGTGTGGTCGAGAATCGGCGCGGTCGTCTACGGCGTCTCCCAAGAGGACATAGCCGCCTATGGCCGAAAGCACGGCACCGAGGAACGCAAATGGCGCGCGTGTCTCATCTCATGTGAACTCGTCTTCAAGAAGGGCAATCACCCTATCCCGGTCACCGCCGGTTTTCTCCGCCATAAATGCCAAAAGTTGTTCAGTTACGGGTCTCCCAAGCGTTAAACCCAGTATTCTCTTCCTTCATTTCATTTGATCTCTTTTCAAACGTAACGCGCAACTGTCACACCTCCGTGATTCGGCAACGGTCTGGAACCACGATATGCGTTTACTCACCTACGATGGCCTTGGCCAGAAACACCTACCCGGGACAAACGTTGACTTGAGCAAGGTGGCAACCTAAGATGCCGGGCAATGACGGCTATTCCTATGAAAACTTCTTCGGCAGCTCTCACGGCCGTGATTTTATCTCTGTTTCTCAGCGCTTTCTCCGTTGGGGGAGCGCAGACGCCTCGCCAGAAGCCAGGAGTGCGCTTCCTCCAGTTTTCGGAGGTGGCAGAAACTCTCGGGATGTATTCGGCTTCGGGGATTCCCGGCAGCGAAATAAAGGATGAAGCTCAATGGGACTCCTGGATTCGCGCGCAGGACAAGGCGGTGCGTGACCGCATTGACCTCGGGACGGAAGATTCCATAAGCAACCTGATTCTGTTCGGGACTTCGTTCACCAACCTGCCGCGCCTCGAGGGTACCGAGCAGGCTGTTGACCTTTCCGGCCTTCTAACATCCGCGGCCAGGCAAAGGGTGCGCGCCTTTTTGCAGGCGCTGGAGAAAAGCCAAACCAACGAGCGGCTGAGCTTTGCTCGTTTCTTCTTGGCTCAGAAGGGTGTCGCAGACCATGCCCTGGAATCGTATTTAGCCTCCAATCTAGTGCGGATGGCACGTGAACAAGCCGAATACGAAGAGAAACTGAAGCAGGCCACGCAGGCCGGGGCGCCCGACCAGTTGTACTTTACCCGAGGAACTCTCTTCCAGGCGCGCGGACTTTCCGCGGACACTTCTTTGCTGCCCAATTTCGCGCTGGAGGAGACGCTTCGTTCGCTGGTGGCCAAAGGAGCCGCGCCGCCTGCCATTCGGCGTATCGCCGTGATCGGACCCGGCCTCGATTTCGCTGACAAAAGGGCCGGCTATGACTTTTACCCACTTCAGACGATTCAGCCGTTCGCGATCATGGAGGCTGCTGTCCGGACCGGGCTTGCCAAGCCAGACGAGGTTCGCGTCGTGACCCTGGATTTGAACGCGGCTGTGAATTCACACGTTGCCACGGTTGCGGAACGCGCGAAGGCCGGCCTGGCCCTGGTCTTGCAGCTTCCATGGGACACCCAGCCGGATTGGACTGTCGCGGCTAAGGCTTACTGGCAGCATTTTGGAGAGACTCTGGGGAAACCAGCGAAAGCGCTGGCCGTGCCAAAGAGCGTCACGAGTATCGAGAATCGAGCCGTTTCTATTCCGCCGCAGGTCGCGGCTCGGGTGGAAGCGCGCGATGCCAATGTCGTAGCGCAAACCATGGATTTGGTCGATGGAAAAGGGTTTGACCTGGTGATAGCCACCAATGTTCTGGTCTACTACGACCTGTTTCAACAGGGTCTGGCGATCGCCAGCATTGCCAACATCATGAACCCCGGCGGCATCTTCCTCTGCAACAATGCCCTCCCCGCACGACACGATCACCGCCTCAAGTACCTCGGCAGGAAAAGCTTGTCCTACGTGAACAATGGCGCCTTCGGAGATGATGTCGTCGTATACAGACGCGAGTGACGGCGCAACGGAGCCGGTCAGGGCAGCACGGCATTTCCTTGCGGCCCGCCTTTCTGCAGGGTCGCTTCTGCAATTCCTTACTTGACGCCCACCGCTCTGCACCGACAGCTCTGTTAGCCGTCCGCGCGCCTTACATTAACAATCGCTTCGCTTGAATCTCTCAGTGCCGTCTTGGGCTTCAGTAAGGCCGACCCGTTTGGAAGTCTCTTCCCCGACTTGCTCCCGGCGCCTTTTTTGACCGACAATGTCCCGCGCACATTTTCCAATTCCCCAACCGGAGTGATCGTCCATGACCGACCTCAGTGTTCGCGATATCCTCAATCTCTATAATCCCGCTGATCCGCTCGAAAGAGCCTGGACCATCCCCGCTCCCTGGTATTTCGACACGCGCATTGAAACTCTGGAGCGCGAGAGCGTCTTCGCCGCCAATTGGCAAGTCGTCGGCCGCCTGGATCAAATCAAGGAGCCGGGCCAGTTCTTCACCATTGACGTGAACGAGGAACCTCTCCTCATTGTCCGCAGTGACGACGGCAAGCTCCGCGGCTTCTTCAACGTTTGCCGCCATCACGCCGCCGCCGTTGAGCCCCAACCCGCGGGCTGCGCCAAACAGTTCCGCTGCCCCTATCACGGTTGGACATATGGCAACGACGGCGCGCTGAAGGGCATGGTCGAATTTGAAGGCGTCTGCAATTTCGATCGCAAGGACAACGGCCTCGTCCCAGTGCGAGTCGACACCTGGGAAAACTTCGTATTTGTGAACCTCGATGACAAGGCCGCGCCGCTGCAAGACTTCCTGGGCAAAGTGCCTTTGCTCGTTGCGCCTCTGAAAATTACCGAAAAGCTGCACTACTTCGACCGTCGTGTCTACACCCTCAAGTGCAACTGGAAAGTCTACGTGGACAATTATCTCGACGGCGGCTACCACGTGCCCCACGCTCACAAGGGCCTCAGCAGCGTCGTCGAGTACACCAAATACACCATCGAGAATTTTGAGCGGTCTTGCCTGCAATCGAGCCCGCTCGATGCCTCTGCCGCGCTCGACTCCGCCATCGGCGCCACCCGCCAGGGCCACGCCTTCTATCTGTGGATCTATCCCAACTTCATGATCAACGCCTACTCCGGCGTGATGGACACCAACCTTGTTCTCCCGCTCGGGGTTGACAAATGTGCGGTCATCTTCGACTACTATTTCGCGGATATCAGCCATGCCGCCGCGCAACATCATCGCCAAAGCATCGCCGTAAGCGAAAAAGTGCAGGATGAGGACATGGCCATCTGCGATTCCGTGCAACGCGGCCTCGCCTCGCGCGCATATGTCGCCGGACGCCTCTCCGTCCGCCGCGAAGCCGGCGAGCATCTCTTCCACCGTCTGCTCCACGCGGATCTTGCGCTGGCCTTAAGTCGTGCCACAGCAATAGAATGAAGACGGTCTCCAGCAGGCGGTTAGCAGTCATCAATAGATTTGATAACGGCTAGATCAAGATGAACCACATCTGCTTCGCAATTCTGCTCGTCCTGTTGGCTCAACCTAGGCAATTAACTCAGACCCCGAATTCTGCAGCCCAGGCTGATCAACCTTCCAAGATTCCCGAAGGAGAAGCGCATTTCACGGCGGACCAGCTGAACAAATATTATCTCGTCTACGACAACCCGGATGTGCGTTACCTAAGAGCAGCATTCGACGCATATCTGCAGGGTAAAGCCAAAAGCACGGAAGAGACGAAATGGTTGGACAAATGGAGTAAAGATTATTACCGAAGCAAATTCATCGTCCTGTCCCGCCAGATAAGCACATTTGGTGGAACGCTTATTACGATGATGTTCCAGGATCGCCCGGACAAGGTGTTTGTGGCCTGGATTTATGGCGAGGGCACCGAGAGAGCATTAACATTGCGAAGATTCGACCAGAGCCCCGGCTTCACCGATGGGGACGTTAAACGAATTCGAATAAGGTATCGTGCAATGCTGGAAGATAAGTCACACGCCATGTAGACCAGAAGGCGCGCCTTCGTTCAAAAATCACAGTCTTGTTCTTGTACGACAGGACTGGATTCTCTATGTACGACCGAACCCCTTTGCACTCCGCGCTATCGCACTACAGCTTTTCAAAAAAGCGCGCGATCTTCTTTCCACCCTCTTCGCTGTAATAGACCGTTGTCTTGGCGGCCTTGTCTGTGGCTTTCCCTATGCCTTTGGCTGCCTCGGCGGTGTCATGCCCGACGACGTCGAACGTCTGCTCTGTGCCATCCGCGGCCTTGACCACCACGGTTTTACCGCCTTGTCCGACCTTGGTCACCTTGCCATCCACGGACTTTAGGCCGCCCTTACCGACCTTCTCTACTTCCGTGGCGGTTTTCTCGCTGCCCTTCGCCGTGTAGTGCACTACCACTTCGGAGCCTTCCGAAAGGCCCTTGAATCCTTCCTTGGCGCCGGCAGCCGTTTTGTCCGCGCCCCATACTGCGGTTTTGTCAACAAAATGCACGGTGCTCTCCGCGCCATCCTTTGTCTTCACCACCATCGTCTTTGTCGCAGAATCCAGCTTCGTGATGGTTCCATGCAAAGCGCTCACTACGTCATCCGCAGCTCGCACGCAGAAAACTGCCAGCAAAGCGACTACGGCAAAACGAATCAGCATTCTCATTCGATGCTTCCTCCTCAGGAGTTCTGGGCTTTCTTATTGGATGCTCGTAGGCTTCTCAGGGTTCCACAATTCCCTAAAACGACCTCGACGATCGCGCAAACTTACATGACCAACGACTTCGCGATGCCTGCTTCATTCTCTCTCGACAATTTGCGCATGCAGCAGAACACCAGCGCCCTCGAGCTAGTGCCCGTAACGGGCGTCAGGTTCACCCCGCCGCTTCTGATTTCTTCGAAAAGTACTGCAGGTGCGTACTATTTCACGCCGACGTGAATCTCCGCCTGCCAGCTATACGCATCCATCGCTTGCCCATCATAAACCTCGTAATCGGCCTGGTAGGTGCGGGTGGACCCAAGCTCACCTTTGTCTTCTGCCTCCGCAATTCTCTGCCAGGCCGCGGGAATGACTTCCCATGCCGGGCCCTTTTCGGTTGGAAAAATGGCGTAATTCCCGGCGGGAATGGTCTTCAGAACCAGGCCCTCTGGCACCTTGGACTTGTCGGTCACTCTCGCACCGATAACGATGGAATACTCCCCGGCCCGTTTGTTGGCGAAGTCAGTGTAGACGGCATAGACGTTCTGGTCCGCCTTATTCGGAATTTTCTGCAGCACGCCTTCCTGCATGAATTTCTGCCACTGCAGGCCGATGACGCCTTGCCCGGACATTTCCTTCTCCGCACTCGTGCGAGCCTCAATGCCAACGATGTAGAACTCGTCTTGATGAACCATTTTTGGCTTGGCTGCCGGGGCAGGAGTTTTCGTCTGTGCGGTAGCAAGATTTGCAAGCAACGCAAGCCCGAGAATCAGAAGAAATGATTTGCTGAATTTCATGTATGTGAACCCTTTCGCGAGCAGGACGATTTGGGCGGCCCTGACTCGAGTCGCTCCGTCGGCCCAGTCTCTTACTCACCATAAAGCTGCTGCAGTGCGTGACCTCACCGTCAAGGATGACCCGCGTCACAGTATCCTTCGCCGCATGCTCTGTCTGAGCAACTTCGTGAAGGTACATGATTGTATACGCAGCCAGTGGAACAAAATTACGACGTTCTCACGCCGAGCCCGAAAGAAAAGCCGCAGCACCTACGGGCCCGTTCACGCTTCATTGACCCCGGCGGAAGCCTCCCCTATAATTTTTGTGCAAGGAATGTTGAGGTAGCCCGCCGAATTGCCGCTGGGTAATTTCTGAAATTCTTGCAAATGGTGCGGGGTAGGAACCGGATTTTGCGTTTCGCGCGCCTCAGGGACGCATCCATCCGGCCTTCGTTGATATTCGAGATTGCACAAGGGAGAGAACATCATGGCGGAAGCGACGTGCCGGAAAGAGCTGGACCTGGAAATTCCGGCCGAGGAAGTCTCCAAAGCCACCGAGAAAGTGGCCAAGGAATTGGCCCGCATTGCGCGGGTCCCGGGATTCCGGCCGGGCAAGGCTCCTATTTCTTTGATCAAGCGGCGTTTCGCCGAAGACATCAAGGGCGAGGTCCTCCAGACTCTGGTGCCCGAGCACGTGGAAAAGGCCGTCGCTGAGCAAAAGCTCACCCCTGTCTCGCAACCTCAGGTGGACAAACTCGATTTCAAGGAAGGCCAGCCACTGAAGTTCCGCGCGTCGTTTGAAGTCCTGCCCGAATTTGCCCTAGGCAACTACAAGAACCTCGAAATCGAAATCCCCGAAATGACCATCACCGATGACAGCGTCGCCACTGCGCTCGCGGAGATGCAGCAGCGCGCCGCTACCTTCGCCCCGGTCGAAGGCCGTGTCGTTCAGGACGGCGATTTCGTTCAGGTCAAGCTCCTCGGCACGCCCGACGGTGGCGGCGATCCGCTCCAGGCCGAAAGCGTTCTCTGCCATGTCGGCGCCGAAGAAACTATGGAGCCGTTTAACACTAACCTGCGTGGGGCGAGTGTCGGTGACCACAAGAATTTCGACGTCGAGTATCCCGCCGACTATCCCGACGCCAAGCTTGCCGGCAAGAAGTTCCACTACACCGTTGATGTTCTCGGTATCAAGACCAAGAAGCTTCCCGAACTCAATGACGAGTTCGCCAAAGATGTCAGTGACGCCACTTCCCTCGACGAACTGAAGAAGAAAGTTCGCGACAGCCTGGAACACGAACGCGATCACCGCCTCAAAGAGTTGCAGAGGGAGAAAATCCTCGCCGAAATCGTCAAACTCCACGACTTCCCCGTGCCCGATTCACTGGTCGAACATCAAATGGACGTGCGCCTCGAGCGCGTCGTGCGCTCTCTCGCCCAACAAGGCGTGGATCCGCGCGCTGTCAATGTCGATTGGGTCAGCCTTCGCCGCAGGCAAGAGGAGCGCGCCCGCGATGACGTCAAGGCGGAGCTGGTCGTCGACCGCATCGCTACGGAAGAGAAAATCGACATCGGCGAAGAAGAATTGCAGCATGAGCTCGAGCACATGGCAAGTCACGGCGGCGAATCCGCCGAGGCAATTCGCGCTCGTTTGACAAAGCAGGGTGCCCTCGATAGGATGAAAGCGAAGCTGCGGAGTGACAAGACCGTGGATTGGCTGGCGCAAAATGCGCGGGTTAAGACGGTTGCCGCGGCGAGCGCCAAGTGAAGCCAACCTCGCGTCTACAGGCAAATTCTCTCACATGAAAAACTACGACGATCCACAATATCGCGCGACCACTCTTGTTCCCATGGTCGTGGAGCAAACCAGCCGCGGCGAGCGCGCCTACGACATTTACTCCCGCCTCCTCAAGGAACACATCATTTTCATCGGCACTCCGATTGACGACCATGTCGCCAACCTCGCCACCGCTCAGATGCTCTTCCTACAGGCCGAGGATCCGGAGAAGGACATTCAGCTCTACATCAACTCCCCTGGGGGTTCCATCACCGCCGGCTTCGCCATCTACGACACCATGCAATTCGTGAAGCCCGACGTCGTTACCACCTGTGTCGGTCAGGCAGCTTCCATCGCCGCCGTGCTCCTGTGCGGTGGCGCGCCGAAAAAGCGCTTTGCCCTGCCCAACGCGCGCATCTTGATTCACCAGCCCTGGATGAGCGGCCTTGGCGGTCAGGCCACGGACATCGACCTCCATGCCAAGGAAATCCTCCGCATGCGCTCCACCATCAACGCGCTCCTCTCGAAGCATACCGGACAGCCCATTGACCGCATCGAAAAGGATGTCGAGCGTGACTACATCATGAACCCGGAGCAGGCCAAGGACTACGGGATGATTGATGAGATCATCTTCAAGCACCGCTAAGGCTTCATGCGGGGCCCCGCCCCGTCATTTCAAGGAGCGAAGTGACGAGAAATCTCTCCTTATGTCCCTAAAAGCGGCTTCGACCGCGAGTTCCTTATTCACAGCAGCCGCATGATATTCTGTTTTACACGGGAAAGATTCGGCCTAGAATGGGTATCAAGAACTCCAGCGACTGATCTGGAGGAGGGGCCTGTCCACACGTGAAAAAATATAGCCCAGATGAGCCGCTGCGCTGTTCCTTCTGTCACAAGACCCAGGAACAGGTCGAAAAGCTGATCAGTTCGCCTTCGGACTATCCCCGGGCTTACATCTGCAACGAGTGTGTGGGCGTCTGCCAGACCATTCTGGAAGACGAGAAGCGCGAACAGGCCGTCGCCCCGGCGCGCCGCCTGCCTCGTCCGCCCGAAATCAAGCAATTTCTCGACGGCTACGTCATTGGCCAGGAGCGCACCAAAAAGAAATTGGCCGTCGCCGTCTACAACCACTACAAGCGCATCTTCCTGAACAAGCAACCCGGCGAAGTCGAACTGAGTAAGTCCAACATTCTCCTCATCGGCCCCACTGGCACCGGAAAAACCCTCCTCGCGCAGACCCTTTCACGCATGTTGGACGTCCCCTTCGCCATCGTTGATGCCACAACCTTGACTGAAGCGGGCTACGTCGGCGAGGACGTCGAGAACATCATCCTGAAGCTGCTCCAGGCAGCAGATGGCGACGTCCAAAAAACGCAGCAGGGCATCATCTATATCGACGAAATCGACAAAATCGCCAAGAAAGATGAGAACCCCTCCATCACCCGCGACGTCAGCGGCGAAGGTGTGCAGCAAGCTCTTCTGAAGATTCTCGAAGGCACCGTCGCCAACGTTCCTCCGCAGGGTGGCCGCAAGCATCCCCACCAGGAATTTACGCCCGTGGACACCACCAACATCCTATTCATTTGTGGTGGCGCGTTCGTCGGGCTGGAAAAGATCATCGAGCGCCGCGTCGGCCAGCGCTCCCTCGGTTTCCACACCGATACCGCTCCGGCAACGGCTCTCCGCCGCAATGCCGAACTCCTCGAGCAGGTTCAGCCCAGCGACCTCATCAAGTACGGGCTCATCCCTGAATTTGTCGGCCGACTCCCCGTCGCGGGCATCATGAGCGATCTGGACAAGCCCGCACTCATGAAGATTTTGACCGAACCCAAGAACGCCCTCCTGAAGCAGTACCAGCGCCTCTTCGAATTTGAGAACGTGCGCCTGCGCTTCACCGACGACGCCCTCGACACTGTGGCGGAGTTGGCTCTTCAGCGCAAAGTCGGCGCCCGCGGCTTGCGTATGATCCTCGAAGACCTCATGCTGGAATTGATGTATCACTTGCCGATGCAGAAGAGAGTGCGCGATTTCGTGGTCACTGCCGATATGGTGCGCGGCCGCGAGATTAATTGGAGCTTGCTCGAAAAGGCCGGATGAGGGCTCTGCGGGCAACTGGGGGGAGTTTCAGGGACCTGCATGTTTAACCGCGAGAAACAGGAAATGAAGCGCGTGCCCATGATGCCGGTGCGCGACATGGTCATCTTCCCGCAGCAGATGACCCCGTTCATCGTCGGCCGCGAAGCCAGCGTTCGTGCGCTCGAAGAAGCCCTCGCCGGCGACAAGAAGATTTTTCTCTCCACCCAACATGACGCTTCGGTTGACGACCCCAAGCCCGAAGAGATTTACGCTGTCGGCACTCTCGCCAACATCGTCCAGAGCGTGAAGCTGCCCGATGGCAACATTAAGGTCCTGGTTGAAGGTGTAGAGCGCGCTCGGTCCCTTTCCATAAGCACCGAGGAGGGCTTCTTCCGCGCCAATATCCGCCTCCTCAGCGCGCGCATCGAGAGCACTCCTCAAGTCGAGCAGCTCGTCCAGAAGGTCACCAACCTCTACGAACAGTTCATCAAGCTCTCCCAGAGCCTCAATTACGACACCATGATTGCTGCGGCTCGCGTTGACGACCCTTCGCGCCTCTCCGACACCATCGCCGCGAATCTCCAGCTCCCCGTTGACGAGAAGCAGGACCTGCTCGAAACCGCCGACCCCCTTGAGCGCTTGAACCGCGTCGCGGACATTCTCGAAATCGAACTCGAAAAACTGAACGTCGACCGCAACATCAATACGCGCGTCAAACGCCAGATGGAGCGCGCCCAGAAAGAGTATTACCTCAACGAAAAACTCAAGGCCATTCAGAAGGAATTGGGCCGCGGCGAAAAGAACGAGTCCGAAGAGCTGAAGAAGAAAATCGACACCGCCGGCATGCCCAAGGACGTGCACGAGAAGGCTATCACCGAGCTCAAGCGCCTCGAGCTGATGCCGCCGATGTCTGCCGAGTCCACCGTCAGCCGCAATTACATTGACTGGCTGCTCGCTGTGCCCTGGAAGAAGCGCTCTAAGGAGATTCGTGACATCAAAGCCGCCGAAGACATTCTGAACAAGGAGCACTACGGCCTCGAGAAAATCAAAGAGCGCATCCTCGAATTCCTTGCCGTGCGCCAGCTCGTCAAGAATCCCAAAGGCTCCATCTTGTGCTTTGTCGGGCCTCCGGGCGTGGGTAAGACTTCTTTGGCGATGTCCATCGGTCACGCTACGGGGAGGAAGTTCGTCCGCGTCTCCCTCGGCGGCGTCCGCGACGAAGCGGAAATTCGCGGCCATCGCCGCACGTACATCGGTGCGCTTCCCGGCCAGATCATCCAGATGATGAAGAAAGCCGGGACGGTCAATCCGATCTTTGTGCTCGACGAAGTGGACAAAATGTCTACCGACTTCCGCGGCGATCCTTCGGCCGCACTCATGGAAGTCCTCGATCCAGAATTGAATCATGGCTTCACGGACCACTATCTGGACGTCGAGTACGACCTCTCCAAGGTTATGTTCGTGTGCACCGCCAACGTGCTGCACACCATCCCGCAACCTCTCCAGGACCGCATGGAAATCTTGCGTCTCCCCGGCTACACCGAGCAGGAAAAACTCGAAATCGCCAAGCGTTTCCTGGTCAAGAAGGCGCTCGATGTCACCGGCCTGACCGAGAAAAATCTCAGCTTCACCGATGAAGGTCTACTCCACCTGATCCGGCATTACACCCACGAAGCCGGTGTCCGCAATCTCGAGCGCGAAATTCAGAACATCGCCCGCAAGATGGCTCGGCGCGTCGTCGCAGACGGCTCGGATACCACGGTTCAGATCACGCCGGAGAACGCCAAGGAATTTCTCGGCGTCTTGAAGTTCCGCGAAATGTGGCTCGAGAAACACAACGAAGTCGGCCTCGCCACCGGTCTCGCCTGGACCGAAGTCGGGGGCTCTGTGCTCGCCGTGGAAGCAACCATAATGGAAGGCAAAGGCCGTATGACACCCACCGGTAAGCTCGGCGAAGTCATGCAGGAATCCGCGCAAGCCGCGATGAGCTACGTCCGCTCGCGCTCTCTGCAGTTTGGCCTGGAAAAGGATTTCTACCGCACGCTCGACATCCACGTCCACGTGCCCGAGGGCGCCATCCCCAAGGACGGCCCCTCCGCCGGCATCACCATTTGCACCTCCATCGTCAGCGCCCTCACGAAAATCCCCGTGCGTTGCGACGCGGCCATGACCGGTGAGATCACCCTTCGCGGAAAAGTTCTCCCCATCGGAGGCGTCAAGGAGAAGCTCCTGGCGGCCCACCGAATGGGCTTGCGTACCATCATCCTTCCGAAGGATAATGAAAAGGACCTTGCGGATATCCCCCAGGAGATACTCTCCAGCCTGAAGATACACTTCGTGGAAACTATGGATGAAGTGTTGCAGATTGCGCTGGAGCGGCCCATCGTGCCGGTTGAACGTACGGGGGTTGCGCCCGTAGCCGAGTCGTACACCGGTGGCGCCGATAAAGACACGAGTTTGACCAACTAGTGCCGTTCCAACTCTATGGGCTAAAGGCACGAACGGCTGTCCCCGAGCGACTGCCTGAATCGAATCCCATGAGGGTTTGCCCACGCAAGTTGGAGCGGCGCTGAGCAGCGTTTCCCAGGCACGGCCTGCACCCGCGGGCTGAGGTTTGTGCAGTCCTGGAGGCTGCGTCCGGTTGCAGACAGTTTGGTTTGCCCACCCTGGCGGAAAGTCAGTTTCGCCAGAAGGTACACCACCACGCGATCCAGTTCCGGAATGACAGGGTCAATTTAACAATCACTAAAACTCTAAAGTCAGGATATATGGCAAAAGAAACGAGTACAGAAGGCAACAATCAAGTGAGCATCAGCTTGGCTGAGCTCAAAGAGAAGAACATCACTGATCTGGCCAAAATCGCCAAGGAACTCAACATTCCCGGCGCCAGCGGCATGCGCAAGCAGGAGCTCATCTTCCAGATCCTCCGCGCGCAGACCGAAAAGAGCGGCTTGATCTTCTCCGAAGGCGTCCTGGAATGTCTCCCCGACGGCTTCGGCTTCCTCCGCGCTCCGGAGTACAACTATCTCCCGGGCCCCGACGACATCTACGTCTCTCCCTCCCAAATTCGCAAGTTCGACCTGCGCACCGGCGACACTGTCTCCGGCCAGGTTCGTCCTCCCAAGGACGGCGAGCGCTACTTCGCGCTGATCAAAGTCGAAGCGGTCAATTTCGAAGATCCTGAGGTCGCACGCAACAAAATCTTCTTCGATAACCTCACGCCCCTCTATCCCCAGGGCCGCTTGAAGATGGAAACCCTCAAGGAGAATCTTACCGGCCGCGTCCTCGACCTCCTCTGCCCCGTTGGCAAGGGCCAGCGCGGTTTGATCGTCGCTCCTCCCCGCACCGGCAAGACCATGATGCTGCAGTCCATCGCGAACTCGGTGACTACGAATCACCCTGAGGTCGCGCTGATTGTGCTCCTGATTGACGAGCGCCCCGAAGAAGTCACCGACATGCAGCGCACTGTGAAGGGCGAAGTCATCAGCTCCACCTTCGATGAGCCGCCCCAGCGCCACATCCAGGTAGCCGAAATGGTTCTTGAAAAGGCCAAGCGCCTTGTCGAGCACAAGCGCGACGTCGTCATCCTTCTCGACTCCATCACGCGCCTCGCCCGCGCATACAACGCCGTGACCCCGCCTTCGGGCAAGGTCCTCTCCGGCGGTATTGACGCCAACGCGCTCCAACGCCCGCGCCGGTTCTTCGCCGCCGCGCGCCACGTGGAGGAAGGCGGCTCTCTCACCATCATCGCCACCGCCCTCATTGACACCGGCAGCCGCATGGACGATGTCATCTTTGAAGAGTTCAAGGGCACCGGCAATATGGAAATCAACCTCGATCGCCGCCTCTCCGACAAGCGCGTCTTCCCGGCCATTGACATTCAGCGCTCCGGAACGCGCAAGGACGAACTTCTGCTTCCCTCCGAAGAACTCAGCCGCGTTTGGGTTCTGCGCAAGGTTCTCAGCCCGCTCTCAACCGTTGAGGCCATGGAGTTGCTCCTCAGCCGCCTCACCAAGACCAAGACCAATCTCGAGTTCCTCAGCTCCATGTCTTCCCCGGCCTGAGGCC
>DASPTY010000058.1:0-25217 GCA_035623175.1 Candidatus Limnocylindrales bacterium
GCTCAACGACTTTTCAACGGTGCGCACCAGAAGATTAACCGAAAATTTCGGCAAACTGCGGCCGTAATCACCCGCGGACATAAAAGGCTCGCCGGTTCGCGTCTTAGTCATGGGTTTACCTCCGCACAAAAAGCCAGTTTAGCAGCGCAATGGCGCAAGTCGCACCGACTACGTAAAATTCGCCGCGGCCCATCTGCGTGATCAACACGATCGAAAACAGGAGGGCCAAGCCGGAGAAGAGATAGGGCGCTGGCAAAAGGAACTGCGCTTTTCCGTCATGGCGGCTGCGGAACACAGGCACAGCCAGCGCCATGGCCGCGTAGATCGCCAGGCGCGAGACCGCCGAGAGCATGGCGTTCCATTGAAAATTGCCGAGCGCCGCGAAGGAAAAGACCAAGACCGCGTAGAAGAGAATCGACACATAGGGGGTGCGGAATTTTGGGTGGATAACGGCGAGGAATGAGGGGAAGTCGCCGCGCTCCGCGAGGGCGAAGGTCACGCGCGGTGCGTGAAGAAGATTCGCGCTAAGGTAGCCGTAGGTGGAGACGAGAGCGGCGAAGGCAATGGCAGTGGCACCGGCAGGACCGAGAAGACGTTGAGCAGCGTCGGAAAGTGGCCGAACAGAGGAGGCAACGTTTGGTAGAGCAGCCATGGTCACGAATTGCGCGGCTGTGTAAATCACACCCACGACGACGAGAGCGCGGAGGAGAGCTACAGGAGTATCGCGCTTGGGGTTGCTGGATTCGCCGCCAACAAAGAGCGCGCCTTCAAAGCCACCGTAGGCGTAGACGAGGAGGAGAATCGACTCGAACCAGCTTTTCGCCGAGACCATCGGAACGGAAAGTGGAACGCGAATTTCAGGCCGGAATAACAAGACGAGCAAGCCCGCAATCACGAAAAAGAGCAGGAAACTGACTTTGACGGCGGTGAACAGGTTGCTGACCTGCTTCCCCGTGTCCACGCCAATGTAATTGAGGAGTGCGAGATGCCCGATCAGCAAGGCCAGAACAAGTAATTCGCCTGTACGCGTGCCAAGCGCGGGAAAAAACATCACGAGATAGGTATAGAAAAGATTGGCGCCTGCGGCAGGGGCGGCAATGCGCGTCAGCCACGTGAGCCACGCAACCAGCAAGCCCGCGAAACGGCCGAAGGCGTCGCGCGCGTAGAGATAGAGGCCGCCGGTTTCGTCGTAGCGCGAAGAAACTTCGGCGATGCACGCGGCAACGATCAAAATGCAGAGGCCGGCGCCCAGATAGGCAAAGGGGCTGTAACCGCCGATGCGCGCGGCCAACACCGAAGGCAGGCCGAAGATGCTGCCACCGATGATGGAGTTGACCATCAGAGCGGTGAGGCTCCAGCGCCCGATCGTGCGAACAAGTCCTTGCGAGTTTTGCGTCACCCGCGGGCAATCCTTTTCTCATTTGGTTCTGGGCGCCGGGAGAACGCTCAGCGTTTGAAATGAAGTCGGGGGAGCGAGCAAGTTCCTCCGAACCCGCGCAAGCGTATCACAGATGCAGTGCGCAGAAAGGCAAGCGGCCAACTTGGCTTGTTCGGTGCGTGGCTGAAAATCTGTTGATTCCGAGGCATCTGCTACAATTTGCGTAGGAGCACGGCCACGCACACAACTTCTCTTTTTTCGCGCAATCTCCGGAAGCAATATCCGGTGGCAGTTCGCGGCGAAGGCTGCTGGATTACCGCCTCGGATGGACGCCGTTACCTGGACGCTTCGGGACAAGCGGCGGTCGTGAGCATCGGACACGGCGTGGCGGAGATCGGCCGGGCGATGGCCGAGCAATCGGGCAAAATCGCGTTCGCGCACACGACACAATTTCACTCCGAGTCGGCGGAAAAGCTCGCGGCACGAGTACTCGCGATTGCGCCACGGAGTTTTCAGGATGGCGGGCGGGTGTATTTCACGTCCGGCGGCTCGGAAGCGACAGAAACAGCGATTAAGCTCGCACGGCAGTATTTTCTAGAGATCAAGCAGCCGGCGCGGTATCGGATTCTCTCGCGAAAGCAGAGCTATCACGGGAGCACGCTGGGCGCAATGTCCGTAAGCGGCAATGTGGGGCGCCGCGCACCGTACGCGCCGATGATCCCGGAATGGGGCCATGTGGCGCCCTGCTTCTGTTACCACTGCCCCTTTGGCAAGGCTTTTCCTGAGTGCAATCTGGCGTGCGCGGAAGATCTCGACGCGTTTCTGTGCGCGAATGATGCGTCGAGCGCGGCGGCATTCATTTTTGAGCCGGTGGTTGGAGCAACGCTGGGAGCGGCATCGGCGGTCGACGGCTACACGGCGCGCATCGCGGAGATTTGCCGCAAACATGGAATCCTGGTGATTGCCGATGAAGTCATGACGGGAATGGGTCGCACGGGCAAGACATTTGCCAGCGCGCATTGGGGACTTGAACCAGACATAATCCTGACAGGCAAGGGCATTGCGAGCGGCTACGCGCCGCTGGGTGCGGTGCTGGTCGCGCCGCGGATTGTCGAGGCATTTGAAGAGGGAACCGCTGCGTTCATGCACGGATTTACGTACCAAGCGCATCCTGTAGCAACGGCGGCGGGAAATGCTGTGTTTGACTACCTGGAAGCGCACAAGTTATTCGAGCGCGTGGCCCCGGGGGGAGAGATGCTGCGCAAGGCGCTTGCGAAACTTGAGAGCCATCCGCACATCGGGCAGATACGCGGTTTAGGACTGTTGCAAGGCGTCGAGTTTGTGAAAGACAAGGTCTTGCGCGAGCCGTTTCCGAAAGAAGCGGGCATCGCGGAAAAAATTCGCCTGGCGGCGCTGGAGAAAAACGTGCTGTTATATCCCGGGCAGGGCACGGTGGATGGCATCCGCGGCGATCATGTGCTGCTGGCTCCTCCGTTCATCATTCGAGCCGAGGAGTGCGAGTTGATCGCGGGGGCTTTGCAATATGCGCTCGATAGAGTCTTTTCCACTTGATTGCACTTCGTATCTGATTTAGAACAATTCAGGCGTGTTCACGCTCATTGGGGGAATCCTTCATGCGTTCTTTTTGGAAAGTGTTGGTGGTCGTTTGTGTGGCCTCGGTGCTGATTAGCCCGTGTCTTGCCCAGGAAAAAGTGGCGACAAAGCCCCGCGCCCGCGACCTGGGGGTTCCGTTTGACGGCACGCCGGGCCCGCTGAACGCGATCACGGACGTGGCCGGAGTGACCGTGGGACACACGACGCTTATTTCCGGCGAAGGAAAACTGGAAGTGGGAAAAGGGCCGGTGCGGACGGGAGTGACGGCAGTTCTTCCTCGCGGGAAGGACAGCAGCGACAAAGGAGTGTTCGCGGGCTGGTGGTCACTAAATGGGAACGGTGAGATGACAGGGACAACCTGGGTGGAGGAATCCGGATTTCTCATCGGGCCGGTGATGATCACGAACACGCACAGCGTCGGCGTGGTGCGGGACGCGGTGATCCAATGGACGGTGGCGCGTCGCAAAGTCGGGCCGGACGACGACTGGTGGTCGCTGCCGGTGGTGGCGGAAACGTGGGATGGCTGGCTGAACGACATCAATGGATTTCATGTGAAACCGGAGCATGTTTTTCATGCATTGGAATCCGCACACGACGGACCGGTGGAAGAAGGAGCAGTTGGCGGCGGCACCGGGATGATTTGCAATGGATTCAAGGGCGGAATCGGCACAGCGTCGCGGAAACTCTCGGCGAAGGATGGCGGGTACATAATTGGCGTGCTTGTCCAGTGCAACTATGGTTCGCGACAGAATTTTCGTGTGGCGGGAATTCCCGTAGGGCGGGAAATTCCGAGCGAAGATCCTTCTGCTTTTGCCCCGACCGATATCACGGAGCGCGGGTCGATTATTGTGGTGGTGGCGACCGATGCGCCCCTGCTCCCGCATCAGTTGAAACGGCTGGCGCGGCGCGTTTCTCTGGGACTCGGCCGTGACGGCAGTATTTCAGGCAACGGCTCCGGCGACATTTTTATTGCGTTTTCGACTGCGAATGCGGGTGCGGCGGCACCGGATCATGTCGTGGACCTGAAGATGTTCCCGAATGACAAATTAAACCCGGTTTTTGCCGCCACTGTAGAGGCCACGGAAGAGGCTGTTATCAATGCAATGGTCGCGGCGACCACAATGACGGGGATTGAAAATCATCGTGTGTCGGCGCTGCCGCACGAGCAGTTGCGCGCGGTGTTAAAGAAGTACAATCGCTTGAACCCGTGAGCTCTTTAAACGCGGCCGAAAATCTTTGGCATTGTTACAATTGCGGCGTGCGTTCGTTGCTCACTCGACGCCTGACAACTGTACTGGCCTTACTCATATCTGCAGCCTGTTTCAATTCCTGTTCCAAACGTTCACCATCCGCTTTTGCCATTACCCATGTCACGGTGATAAACGTCACGGGGGCCGCGCCCCAACGGGATTCCACCGTGATCGTTTCAGGCGGGCAAATCATCGCGGTCGGAGCCGCCGACACAATTGCGATTCCTCGCGATGCCAAGGTCATGGATGCCAGGGGGAAGTTCCTGATTCCCGGGCTTGCGGATATGCACCTTCACCTGACCGGAGCGGGGGAACCAACAGGCAGCCGCGAGTTCATCTTGCCCTTGCTTATCGCCAACGGAATTACAACCGTCCGGGACATGGGAGGCAGGGTCGAGTATTTGAAGGGGCTTCGCAGCGAGATCGAATCGGCCCAACGGCTGGGCCCGCAGATTTTCTTCACCGGGCCGTACCTGGATGGCGATCCGCCAGCTTTCCAGCCATCCGTCGTGATTCGAAACAAGGCCGAAGCGGCAGCTACGGTGGAGCAGTTGAAGTCCGCGGGCGTCGATTTCATCAAGACGCAATCCCACTTGGGCCGCGAAGGCTACTTCGCGATTGCCGAGGAATGCCGAGCGCAGAATATTCGATTCGTGGGGCACGTGCCGGACACGGTTTCCGCTGCGGAAGCCTCCGCGGCGGGCCAAACGAGTATCGAACACCTCACCGGCGTTCTGGTTGCGACCTCCACGCGGGAACAAGAGCTTCGCCGCGAACAGCTTGCCTCTGGCCCTCCGAATGAATCCGTAAGCGCCGCGATTCAGCGGAGCCGCGGGTGGCAACGCAAGCTACTCGAATCACTTTCGACGCAAAAGGCTGCCCGGCTTCTCCAAGAGTTTGCGCGAAACCACACTTGGCAGGTGCCGACTTTTCCGACCTTGGTGCACATGGGATTTCTGACGCCACAGATGGATCTGCGGGGCGATCCCTGGGAAAAGTATGTTCCATCAAAGGTCCAGCAAATCTGGGAACAGGGGCGAAAGACACAAATGGAGAATCGCAGCGATGTAGATTTTGCCTTGCGCGCAGAGATCATCAAACGCTCGCTCGAAATTGTCGGGAAAATGAATGAAGCGGGCGTCCCAATCATGGCGGGAACTGACGCGGCAGCGCCGAATGTCTTCCCCGGGTTCAGCCTCCACGAGGACCTTTTCTATCTTGTGAAGGCAGGACTGAAGCCGATGCAGGCGCTGCAGGCCGCAACGGTGAAGCCAGCGCAATTTCTGGAACGGAATGGGGAGCAAGGAAGCGTCGCGGCAGGGAAGCGCGCGGACCTTGTCCTGCTAGATGCCAACCCGCTGGAAGATATTCGGAACACGCAGAGGATTCGAGCGGTCGTGGTGAATGGAAGGCTCTTGGAACGCCGCGACCTGGACGAATTGTTGACAGGTGTGGAGCGCTATGCGAAGGCGCACTAGAGGCACAGAGGTGCCCCCGTAAGTCGCGCCTGCTAGAGTGCGAGAGGCGCGGTTTTGCGCGGGGGGTTGAAGAAGGGCAGAGGGACGACCTTGGCGGAGACCGTCTTGCGTGCCGCCTCGATGGTCAATTCCAGGCTCAGCGTGCTGCCAAGGGTGGCGCTTTCGCGGCTGATAGAAGCGAGCGCGATCATGCGTTTCAGTGTGGTAGACCATGTGGTTGAGGTGGCTTTGCCGACCTGGCGTCCTGCGCGATAGACAGGCACCGCCACGCGAGAAGCGGTCGCGGGAACCTGCGGCGCCATGCCGATTTTTTCGTAGAGGGCTTCAACTTCGGTCCAATTGACTTCGAGACCGACCAATTGCCGCGCGGGGCCGCCTTTCTTCGCTTCTTCGGCCAGCGCGTCGCGCCCGACAAACGTCTCTTTTTTCAGGTCGACGAGTCTGCCGAGCCCAATTTCGCCGGGCGAGTATTTCTGGTCTTCGATGAGCGCGCGCTTGCAGGAGATGTAGTCCACTTCGATCAGGATGAGGCCGGCTTCGATGCGAGCGATGTCGAGCGCCACCATACCTGCGGGATGAATGTCGAAGGCGCGGCCCTTGTTCATCAATTCATCGAATACCTTTACCGCATCATTCCAGGGCACCCAGATTTCGTAGCCGAGGTCGCCAGTGTAGCCCGTGCGGGAGATGTCCACGGGAACGCCGCCGATTTTGCCGTGAGTGACGCGAAAATACTTCAAGCCGGCGATGTTAGCTTCTGCAACAGAGTGAAGGAGCTTTCCACTGGTGGGCCCCTGAAGAGCGAGGGCGGCGGTCTTTTCGGAGATGTCTTCGATGTGGACGTCGAGGCCGAGAGAGTTCTGCTGAAACCAGCGCAGGCTGGGGTCGGCAGCGGTCCAGCGGTAGTCGTTTTCGCCGAGACGGGTGATGGTGCCGTCGTCGATGACTTTTCCGGCGGAGTCGCACCAGCAGCAGTAGATGACCTGGTCCACAGCGACCTTGTTAATGTCACGGGCAATGACTCGGTTGACGAGTCGTGTGGCGTCTCGGCCGGTCACGCGGTATTTAAAGAGCGGAGTGACGTCAATGAGCGCGGAGGAGTTGCGAATGGCATTGTACTCATGCTCATGCGTCATTTCGTAGACAGCGACGGTGTAATAGCCGGACCACTCCTTGAAATTCAGGCTTTCGCAAAGGGCGAGAGTTCTCTCGTGAAACGCGGTTCCGACGGGCACGATTCCTCCGTGTTGAGCGCAAAATTCTCAGCAATGGACGACAGGAGCGAGTTAACAGCGAATTATAGTTTCGATTTTGGGGCGGCTGCAAGCGGACAGGCAGCAAGCGCCCGACGCGGGAGAAAAACTGGCCAAAAGGACAGTATTCGATTGAGAAAGGAAGAGAACGGTAAGTGGGGAAGGGGGCGGAGCTTTGGTAGGCTGAGAGAACGAGTAGAATGGTACCAATCGGGGTACGCACCCAGCCGAATGCCAATCGAGTCGATCCAAGGAAATTCCCGCTGGGGCAGAAGGAGACTTACGTGAAGCTCGCCGCGTTAACCTTGGCGTTTGCACTTTCACCGCTGGCCGCGTTGACGCCGGCGCACGGCCAGTTGCCGACACCAACTCCGTCGCAAACTCCCACACAGCCCTTGCCGCAATCATTGCCGCAAGCCTCTGCAACGGGCGCGCCCATGATCGCGCGCACCACCAAGGCAGTGAATTACCGGCGCGCCAGCGGATCTACCAAGGTGGACCTCCATGGAACCGAGTTGATGCAGGGCGCTTCGGGCGAGGCCAAGGTCGAGAACAAGAAAAACCGCATGGAGATCGAGGTCAAGTTCGCTGGCCTGGACGATTCCACAAAATTCGGTCTGGAATATCTGACGTATGTGTTCTGGGCCGTCTCACCCCAGGGCCGCGCGGAAAATTTGGGCGAGATCGCGGCGAATCACGGCGCGGCACAGATCAAAGCCGTCACGGACATGCAGACGTTCGCGATGATTGTTACGGCAGAGCCGTATTTTGCGGTGACGCAACCCGGAAACGCGGTGGTGCTAGAGAATTCTGTGCCGATGAGCACGGGCGGCAAGGTGGAGAACGTTGACGCCACGTATGAACTCCTGGGCCGGGGCGTGTACTCATCGTCGAACACAAAAATCGAAAACGCCATTTTTGGTATTGACCCGAAAACACCGCGGGAACTGTTTGAAGCGCGGAACTCCGTGCGCATCGCTCGCAATGCCGGAGCCGACCATTATGCGGCGTCAACACTGACCAAGGCGGAGCAGCAGCTTTCCAGCGCGGAAGAGGCGTATCGCTCGAAGCGGGACAAGAAGACGGTGGAATCCGCCGCGCGCGACGTGGTGGAGACCGCTGAAGAAGCGCGCGTGATGGCGGTCAAGAAGAAGGCCGAAGAGGAAGCGCAGGCCAGGCTGGCGGCGGAAAAGAAGGCCGCGGAGGACCGGGAAGCCAAGGCCCGCGCAGACGCAGAGGCAGAGGCCAAGCGTCGAGCTGATGCGGAACAAGCCAGAGTTCAGGCGGAACAAGCCAAAGCCGAAGCCGAGCGCATGAAGAAGGAAGCCGAACAGGCAGCGCAGGCGGCCGCGCAAGCAGCTCAGCAAGCGGCACAGCAAAAGGAAGCGGCAGAGCAGGCTGCGGCGGAGGCGGCTCGACAGAAAGCGGAAGCCGATCAGGCGCGGCAGACCGCGCTCGAGCAGCAGCGGCTTGCGGAAGCGGAGACGGAAAAGGCAAAACAGGCTGCGGCGCGGGCAGAGAACGAGAAGGCGCAATTGCGCGCGCAGCTACTGGCGCAATTGAACTCGATTCTGCAGACGCGCGATTCGGCGCGCGGGCTAATTGTAAATATGTCCGACGTTCTGTTCGACACGGCCAGCTCGACGCTGAAGCCGGGCGCGCGGGAGAAGTTGGCGAAAATTTCTGGCATTTTGCTAGCGCACCCGGGGCTCACGCTGCAGATCGAGGGACACACGGATAGCGTGGGCAGCGATGAGTACAACCAGCAACTTTCCGAGCGGCGTGCCGATTCGGTTCGCGACTACCTGGCAGAAGAGGGCGTGCCCGTGTCTGCTATGACCGCAAAAGGCTTTGGCAAGACGCAGCCTGTGGCGACCAACGAGACTGGCGAGGGTCGGCAAAGAAACCGGCGCGTTGAGCTCGTCGTGAACGGCGACGCCATTGGGAAAACCGCCGCGGCCGGGACGCGGGTCAGCTCCACAACACCGCAGTAAGGCACAACATTTTCCCAGCCCATAAACGAAACGCTTGAAGTGAGGCGGTATGCACGCGCGAGTCCGCAAGCGGACGCGCGGCAGCAGCGGTTGTGTGTCCTTGTGAAGCGCGAGCGCGATAAGTAGAATGTTTTGTTCTTCGCAAAGTGTAGTTTGTCCTCTTCATAGCGGAGTCATTTCAAATGCCTCAGTCCTACGATGTGGTGGTCATCGGGGGCGGTCACAATGGTCTGGTGAACGCCGCGTATCTGGCGAAAGCAGGGAAGAAGGTAGTGGTTCTGGAGCGCCGCGGAGTGCTTGGAGGAGCGGCGGTTACGGAAGAAATCGTTCCCGGCTTTCTCTTTTCCGAACTTTCCTACGTTGTTTCGTTATTGCGGCCAGAAATCATCCGGGAGCTCGACTTGCCGAGACACGGGCTGGAAATTTTGCCGTTGGACGGCACGTTTTCGCCGATGCTGAACGGCGATTACTTATGGCGCGTCAATGATCATGCGAAATCGATTCGAGATATACGGCGGCACTCACGTCTGGACGCGGAGGCGTACGAAGAATTTTCCAAATTGATGGTGCCGATGTGCCGGTTCGTGAAACCGCTGCTGTCCATGGTTCCACCGGACCCGACGACACTCAACCCAAGGGACCTGAAGCAATTGAATTTCTTGCTGCAGCGATTCCGCGAGCTTTCTTCGGACGAACGGTACACGCTGGTGCAGCTCATGACCATGAGCTCGGGGGATTTCCTGGACCAGTGGTTCGAGACGGACGTGTTGAAGGCCACGATGTCTGCTTCGGGAATTATTGGCACGTTCCTGGGAATTCGTTCTCCGGGGACTGCGTACGTCTTACTGCACCACTACATGGGCGAAATTGACGGGGCGTTCCGTTCGTGGGGCTTCAGCCGCGGAGGCACGGGCGGGATTTCCCTGGCCATCGCGTCAGCGGCAAAAGAAGCGGGCGTGGAAATTCGCACGAAAGCGCCAGTCGCAAAAATCAACGTAAAGAATGGCCGCGTGACGGGCGTGGTGCTGGATTCCGGCGAAGAGATTTCCTGCAACGTGGTTTCTTCGAGCGTGGACCCGCACTGGACGTTTGAGGTTTTCCTCGAACCGAAGGAATTGCCCGCAGATTTCCTGGAGAGCGTACGGCGGTACAAGTTTCGTGGGTCTTCGGGGAAAGTAAACCTGGCATTGGACGCGCTGCCGAATTTTCGGAGCTTGCCGGGCAACGGCCTGCACCTGCGCGGCGCAATTTCGCTTTCGCCGAAGATGGAGTACATGGAGCGGGCTTACGACGACGCGAAGTATGGGCATTTTTCGCGGCGGCCGTACGTTGACATGGTCATACCCAGCCTGACGGATCCCTCGGTGGCGCCGCCTGGAAAGCACGTACTCTCGTGTTTCGTGCAGTACGCGCCGTACAAACTGGCGGAAGGGACTTGGGAGGAGCAGCGCGAGGCATTCGGCAACAACGTGATCGACACGATCGCCGAACACGCGCCGAACATCCGGGACATCATTATCGGCAAGCAGTTCCTGACGCCCTACGACATGGAAAAGGAGTTCGGGCTGACGCAAGGGAACATTTTCCAGGGTGAACTATCGCTGGAACAATTGTTCTTCCTGCGGCCGGTGCCCGGCTGGGCGTACTACCGCACACCAATCCAAAACCTGTATATGTGCGGCTCGGCAACGCATCCGGGAGGGGGCATCATGGCCGCCAACGGGCGAATCGCGAGCCAGGTCATCCTGAAAGAATGGAAGAAGGCGGCGAACTGACCATGCCCATCGGACAAAAAGTAGTGCTCATCGGGGGTGGTCACAACGCGCTGATCACCGCGTTCTATTTGGCGAAGGGCGGGTTCAAGCCGGTAGTGCTGGAGCGCCGCGAAGCTGTGGGCGGAGGCGCGATTACAGAGGAGTTTCACCGGGGATTCCATGCCTCGACGCTCTCGCACACATTAGGGCCGCTGCGCGCAGACGTCGCGCGCGACATAAAGCTCGAGAACTTCAATCTGCAGATATTCCGGCCCGATCCACGGGTGTTTGCACCGGCGCCGGACGGACGCGCGCTGCTCTTTTACGGCGACGCAGCGAAAACGGCCGGAGCGATCTCCCATCTATCGGCGAAGGACGGCGCTCGGTACACCGAGTTCGCGGCAGCGCTTGAGAAAATCGCGGGTGTGATTGCACAGATCGCCGCCATTACGCCGCCGGGAATCGACAAGCCCTCGCCGGAGGATTTCTGGAACCTGCTGAAAACGGGCCTCAACATCCGAGGACTGGGAAAGAATGGAATTTTCGATCTGATGCGCTGGGCACCGATGGTGGTGGCGGATTTCGTGTCGGAGTTTTTCGACACGGAATTGCTGCGCGCGGTGATTGCGGCGCGGGGAATTTTCGGCGCCAACTTGGGACCCTGGTCGGCAGGTTCGACGACGGTGCTGTTGCTGCGGGCGGCGGCTGATCCGCATCCCGTCGGCTCGGCGGCATTCCCGCGCGGCGGGCTGGGCGAATTTTCGCGCGCATTGGCGGAAGCGACGAAAGCGGCCGGGGCAGAAATCCGGACGAATGCGGAAGTGGCGCAAATCCGGATGAAGGGCAGCGCGGTGACTGGAGTTGTTCTGTCCAATGGAGAAGAGATCGCGTGCGAGGCAGTAGTCTCGGGTGTCGATCCGAAGCGCACGTTCTTCCATCTGGTGGATCCAACGAGCCTGGACCCCACGTTTGCGTTGCGGATGAAGAATTTCCGCGCGCGAGGAAATGTCGCCAAGGTGCACTTGGCACTCGGGGGTTTGCCGGATTTTCCGGCGCTTGCGAGCGCGGTGGGACCAGACGGGTTCCGCGAGGCGATGTCCGGGCGAATTCACATCGGGCCAGAGATCGATTACCTGGAGAAAGCGTTCGACGCATCGAAATACGGCGAGATTTCTAGCGCGCCGTATCTGGATGTGACCATTCCGACGGTGCTCGATCCATCGCTGGCGCCGGAGGGGAAGCACGTCCTCTCCGCGTACTTCCAGTTCGCGCCGTACAAGTTGAAGGAAGGGAACTGGAGCGACCGGCGCGGCGAACTGGCGAATACGGTGATCAAGACGCTGTCGGTCTACTCGCCGAACATCGCGAATCTGGTGGAAGCTGCGCAGGTGACCACGCCTGCGGATCTGGAGGAGACGTACGGTTACACCGGAGGCCACATTTTCCACGGCGAATTGGCCCTGGACCAGATTTTCACGATGCGGCCGGTGCTAGATTGGGCGCGTTATCAGACGCCGGTGCGGGGATTGTTCCTTTGCGGGAACGGCACGCATCCGGGGAATGGATTGACGGGCGCGAGCGGGGCGAACGCGGCGAAGGAAATCATTCACGAGTTGCGCTAGGGTGTAGGTCCGGCGGCCGTTGCGAATAGCACACGGCAATTCTTGCAATTGGATTTGAAGTTGAGATCCTTCGAGCCGATCAGAATCGGCTCTCAGGATGACACACGCATGTGAGTGGGCCAAATGACCACAATTGACCGGAAAAAGCTCGAGAAATTGCAGAAGCGCGAGGCGAAGCGGTTCGTTACAGAGCATCCGCGGTCGGCAGCCCTGTACGAGCGAGCGCAGAGTTCGCTTTTGGGCGGCGTGCCGATGAACTGGATGAAAAAGTGGGCAGGCGCGTTTCCGGTATTCGTGGCAAAGGCAAAAGGCGCACATTTTACGTGCGTTGATGGGCGTGATTACGTGGACTTGTGTTTGGGTGATACAGGCGCAATGACGGGACATTCGCCGGACGCGGTTGTGCGGGCCATGGCGAAGCGGGCGAGCGAAGGGATCACGTTGATGTTGCCCACGGAGGATGCATTGTTCGTGGGCGAGGATTTGAAAAGGCGGTTTGGATTGCCGTATTGGCAGTTCACTTTGACGGCGACAGATGCGAACCGATTTTCGATTCGCATCGCGAGGGAAATTACGCAGCGCCCGAAAATTCTGGTGTTTCACTACTGCTATCACGGGACGGTGGACGAGGCGTTTGCGGGGTTGCATGAGGGAGTGGTCGGGCCACGGCGAGGGAACATCGGACCGCCGGTAAATCCACAAGAGACGACGCGCGTGGTGGAGTTCAACGATTTGAATGCGCTGGAAGAGGCATTGAAGCATCACGACGTGGCGTGCATCCTGGCGGAGCCGGCAATGACAAATGTCGGAATCATTTTGCCGGATGAAGGTTATTGGAAAGCGGCCCGGCAGTTGGCGCGGCGGTACGGAACGCTCTTGATTGCGGACGAGACGCACACGATTTGCGCCGGCCCCGGTGGATGCACGGCGGAATGGAAGCTAGAACCGGACATGCTGGTGTTCGGGAAAGCGATTGGAAGTGGCATTCCGGGCGCGACGTATGGATGTTCGGAGGAAGTGGCGCAGCGGATATCCGCGCGCATTCATTTGGAGGACTGCGACGTCGGCGGAATCGGCGGGACACTCGCGGGGAATGCACTGTCGTTGGCGGCGATGCGGGCGACGCTGGAGCACGTGCTTACGGCGAAGAACTTCGAGAAGATGGTGACGCTAGCGATGTGGTTCAATGACGGCGTGTCAGCTGAGATTAAGAAGCATGGGTTACCGTGGAACGTGCAGCGACTGGGTTGCCGCGCGGAGTACACGTTCTGCCAGAAGCCACCAAGGAATGGCGGCGAATCCGCAGCAGCCGCGGATTTTGAGCTGGAGAGGTTCCTGCACCTGTACACGTTGAATCGGGGAGTCTTACTGACGCCGTTTCACAACATGGCGCTGATGTGCCCGGACACAAGCGCGATGGACATTGATCTGCACAAGACGATTTTCGGGGAAGCCGCAAGAGAATTGACGACGGGCTGAGTGGCAGCGCCGAACCGGGGCAAGCAAATACTGAATTTTAGTTAAGTGTTCATTCTGCGGAGTTTGCGGAATTTGGTGCCTGCAAGTGCGGATTCTGAAGGGTTTGTAGGTCGTTTAGAATGATAATCTTGTGCAAGTGTTGTTTCTAAAGTGGTTATAGATGGAATTCTCGTAAGTGCTCATTAAAAAGAACTTAGCGTGAGTATGGCGAGGCCGTCTCCTTATTTTGTTAAGTTATCATACTGGTAATAATAAGTCAAGCGAAAAATCATGGCCCGAGGTGAAATGTTCCGGCCACGGTGAGGTCGGTCGAGGCGGAGGAGTTGCCGAAGTACACGGTGTAATCGCCGTTTGCGGTCACCCAGGCATTCGTGGCGGGGTCCCAATAGGACAAAGGATGCGATGAGTCAGTCGCATCCACCGCGACGGTCAGATGTTGCTGCTCGCCCGGCTGCAGAAGTGTTTTATTCCATCCCACGAGCCGCTTCGGTGGTTCACCGATGGCAGCGGGCAACGCCAGATAAACCTGCTCGACCTCGGCACCCGCGCGCGTGCCGGTATTCTTCAAATCGAAGCTCACTTGAAATCCACTCGCGGGGGACGCATTCGGAGTGAGCAGCACATTAGAAGCTGAGAACGTCGTGTAGGAAAGTCCAAAGCCAAAGGGGAAGAGAGGAGTGAGGCTGCGGGAATCAAACCATTTATACCCGACTGCCAAACCGTCGATCGTATAGTCAACGATGAACTGGGACGACGGATTGGGCCAACCGGGGATTACCGGGCGCGGAAGGTCGTTAACGCTGGCGGGAAAAGTGACGGGAAGCTTGCCCGATGGGTTCACACTTCCAAAGAGGATGTTGACAATGGCATCGGCGCCCTTCTGGCCGGGATACCAAGCCTCCAAGATCGCACTGACGTTGGAAAGCCAGGGCATGACCTGCGCGCCCCCGTTCTCTAGGACCACGATAGTGTTTGGATTGGCGGCGGCGACCGCGGTAACGAGAGCATCCTGATTAATGGGAGAAGCATGAATCACGTCGGTGAAGTTGAGGCTGGGCAAGTCCATGCCCTCGCTCGCCCACTGGCTTACGAAGACGATCGCCAAATCGAAGGAGCCCGCAAGCGCAGCGGCGGAGTTGGCGTCGGTTCCGTCGTTGTATTGGACTGTGGCGCCGGGAGCTTTTGCTTTGATGGCGTTGAGAGGTGAGGACGGATCCCAGATGACCGCTGACCAACCAGGAGGATTGGGGTCGCCTTCGTTGAGGGCCGCTCCACCGATCGGAGTGACCTGCGCGGAGCCTCCGCCAGAGAGCACCGCGACATCGGCATGCGAGCCGATGACGGCGATCTTTTTTGGGGTGGCCGGATCTAGGGGGAGTTGGCCACCAGCGTTCTTCAGCAGCACAGCGCCCCGCTCCTCCGCCTCCTGAGCGATGGCTTCGTTCGCAGCGGTGTTGAGCGTCCCCGGCACGGGGGGAAAGTCAAAGAGACCTGCCACAAGCATGGCACGCAGAATTCTGTGCACCATGTTGTCCAGGCGAGATTGCGGCATCAATCCGTTTTGAATGTTCTGCTTGAGGCTTCCGAAATACGCGGGGTCGGGCTGCTCCTGATCGAGCCCGGCGATGGCAGCCTGATAGGAACTGTGCGTGGCCCACCAGTCGGACATCACAAATCCGGGAAAAGCCCAGTCGCCTTTTAAAATATCGGTGAGCAGATGCGAATTCTCGCAAGAATAGGCACTGTTGCCCGCGGTTCCCCACTGAATGAGATTGTAGGAACACATCACGGACTGAACGTTGGAATCCTTGATACCAATCTCAAAGGCGAGCAAATCAGTCTCGCGCGCACTTCGCTCGTCAATGATGGCGTTTGCCAAAGTGCGTCCGGTCTCCTGGTCGTTGAGAGCAAAATGCTTGATGCCGCCGAGAATGTGCTGGTCTTGCACGCCACGGATGTGTGCGGCGGTGATTTTTCCGGCGAGGATCGGATCTTCACCCTTGGTTTCAAAGGTGCGGCCATCGCGCGGTTCGCGGCCAATCAGGTTGACGTTCCCTCCCAGGTTGACGTCCACTCCGTAGGCGCGCATGTCGCTCCCGATCACGGTTCCGTACTTGTAGGCCTCGTTCAGATCCCAGCTGGCCGTGCTGGCGATGGACGAAGGCAGCGCCGTCGCTTGTCCGACGCCGTTGCCCAGCCCAACGCTTCCGTCAGTGAAATAGAGGTCAGGAATTCCCAAGCGCGATATGCCTGGAATGTAGCCGCCTGCACCGCGCGGAAAGTTCAAATTGTAGCTTCCCGGAGTTCCCGTGCCAGCAACGAGCTGAATCTTCTCGTCCTGGGTCATCTGGGCAATAAGATAGTCGGCATGCTGGTCGGGGTCAGAAGGTGGAGGAGGCGGAGGAGGATTCGAGACGCTACCGCCACCGCAGCCTGCCGCAGCAAGGAGCACAGCAAGCACACCCGCCGCACAGAATTTTTTCATGGGATTCTCCGTTTATGCTCATCTTAAGCCCGCTTAGGCGCGCCAAACAATTGAAGAAGTGCAAGGAGCGAAAAAACGGCGCCAGCTGTCGAGCTCGTTAGGAGTGGGAGCGATCACGGGCCTGTTTGCGTTGATAAAGGAAGGAAACGGCAAGAAGGGCGGAGCCGAGGATGAAGAAGGAGAGGATGCGATAGACGCGGTCGAGAGAAGAGAGATCAATAAGAAAGACTTTCGCGACGACGATGAACAGGAGGATGAGGGCTTGCCAGCGCAGGAGTGCAGAGCGGCGCAGAATGCCGAAAACCAGCAGCCCAGCAGCGTAGCAAGTCCAGAGAATGGAGAGGGAGAGCTGCTGGGCGAGGGAGTGATCGGAGGCGGAGATGCCACGGCCGAAGTAGTCCCAGAATTCCAGGCTGAGAGCGAGGAGAGCAAAGAAGTTGGTAAAGATGGAGAGCATGGAAATCTCGGCTTCGGCGCTTTCGGACAAAGCTCCTGAATCCGGACCGAGAGCAGACTGAGATTGAGGAGAAATCCCTCGGCTTTGCAACCCGGCGCGCCCAACTTCGGCGCGAAGGAGAGAGTCGGGTCGCTTCGCTCGGGATGACAAATCGAATGACATGGCGGCCCAAAGAGGGGCGGCGATGCCAGCGATGAGGACGAGATAAGAGGCGAAGCGCTCGTTCCAGAGGAAGGTGCCGGCGTCGGGCGGCTTGAAGAACAAGCGAAATGCAGCGAGCGCGAGCAGGAAATAGCCGGCAGGGCGCAACAAGCCGCCATGGGAGCGAAAGCCGATCCAGGCGAGAGCGCCGCCTTCTACTGCAAACGCGAGCATGATGGTGTTGCCGTCGAAGCGCGTGGGGATGGCCAAAGTGAGGAACGTAACTGCAAGGCCGAGGTAGAGGAAGCGCGGCAGCACGTAGCGCGTGGAGTCGGAACCGGGCAAGATGGCGGCAATGCCGAGGTGGACTGCGGCAAGAACGAGGAAGAAAAGAGTCAGCGGCCAGCGGTCCTCAGGCCAGAGCATGACGTAGAGCGCGGAGACGAGTGCGATGGCGTTTGCGGCGACGAGGAGCAGTTCGAGAAAGCTGAGCTCAAGCTGGCGGAAGGCACGCAACGTCGGGATGACCGAATAGAGTAGAAAGAAGAGGCAAGCAAAAAGAGCGGTACGCTCCAGGAACTGAGCGCGGATGTAGAACGAGTCGTACCACTGCCAGAAATAAAGCTGCGTGGTGACGAAGGCGAGGGGCAGCAGGGAATACCATTCTTTTCGCCAACAGATGACAAGAGCCGCTCCGCCAAGAATCAGAAGATAGCTGAAGAGCATGACCTGCTGGTTTTCGCCGCGACTCATGAGCGCGGGCGTGAGCAAACCGCCGACGAGAGAGAGGAAAGCGATGGGTTGGGAGTCTCTGCGTAGAGCGAGGAAGGCCATCACTGCGGTTACGACGACGAGAGCGGCAAAACCGGTTTGGCGGGAGAAAAGCGTGTAGTACTGGCAGCCGGCCCAGACTGAGACGAAGAGCGTGGCTTCACCTAGACCCGCAATGCCGTCGGAGAAGTACGAGTAGCCACGACTGAGGAGCCACTGGCTCCAGGGGAGCATGAGTGCGCCAAGGAAGATCCCGATGGCCACGCGTCCAGCGGGACCAATCCAGTTATTGTCGAAGGCCAATTTGAGGAAGTACGAGACGGCGAAAAGAAGCGCGATGATGCCGATGCGATTGAACCAGCGTCCGCCGATGAGAGATTCGAGATCGGCGGCGGATGGCTCTTTCGGAATGGGAGAGAGAATCGCCGGGGGAGAGGGAGGAATTTCGCGTGGCCGGACCGTGGGCGAAGGTTGGAGAGGAGTGCCGGGAGCTGGGGGGACGGGCGCTTTTGGAGCTCGGACAGGTGGAGGAGGCGCAGGGGAAATAACAGTGGAGGGGGCTGCGGGAGGAGCTCCAGATGCAAGTTTTTCGAGTTGAGCGAGTTTTTGCTCCAGCTTGCTGAGACGCGACATCAACTGATCGAAGGGAATTGATTTCAAAGTGGAGTCAAGGCGCTGCGCGGCGGAGAAGGCGATGATGCCAAGGATTGAACCCGAAAGGATGACGACGAGGATGATGACAAGAAAGGGAACCATGGCGATAAAGATTTGAGGGGATTTAAGCACAGTCTACGGCGGCACACAACGGACGCACGTCACAGGAATGGGCAGGGGCCGATGTCAACCTCGCTCAAGCGGCACGAAGGTCCAAGGGGGAAAGCACAGTCGGGCCGAGACAGAAGGGCGGATTCGCCACGTTCACTAACATAAAGAAAACAAGCTAGTTACGAAGACATCCAAGTGCCAAATGGAGCCGACGGAACGGCAGTAGGGGCGCGAGGGCGCCGAGTTAGTTGCAAATTACTTGCATAACAAATCGGACTAAGCTAGTCTGATTTCCCCGGCAATTGAATTTGTACTTCAGGGAAAAGGGCCCGCTCGCATGAGAAAAGAAGTGGCTGCTGTCTTTCTGCAAAGAGTTTGCAACAAGATTGGTCTACTGATGCTTGGGCTGTTGGCTAGCGCCTCTCTGCGTGCGCAAGAACCGCCATATTTCGTGACGTATTCGGACGTGATGGAGGAGCCGGGGAATCTGGAGATTTCATACAAGGGGATCAGCGCGGCACCAAAGAACGCAAACAGCTTTAACAGCGCAACGACGGAATTCGAGTATGGACTGAAAGCGTGGTGGACGACCGAAGTGTACTTGACCGGGCAGACCACGCAGAACGACTCGACGCTGTTCACGGGCTTCCGGTGGGAGAACCGTGTCCGGCTGCTGCAGCGGAACCATTTCATCAATCCGGTGTTGTACGCGGAGTTTGAAAACGTGAACGAAGCGGACCGGAGTTTCCTGGAGGTGATGAACCACGACTCAATTTCCGATCTGTATCTCTCGAACGCGCAAGCCCGAAAGGAAAAGGAGAGGTCAATGGAACTGAAGCTCATCCTTTCGAGCAACACGCACGGCTGGAACATATCGGAGAACTTCATCACGGAGAAGGCCATGAACCAGAGCGAACCGTGGGAGTTCGGTTATGCGTTGGGGGTGAGCCGGCCGCTGGCACTGACGGCCAGCAGCAAGGCCTGCGTTTTCTGCCGGGAGAATTTTTCGGCTGGCCTGGAAATGTACGGGGGACTCGGCACCACGGACCAGTTCGGATGGAAGCAAACGTCGCAGTACTTGGCGCCGATAGTGCAGTTCAACATTCCAAAGGGCCCTTCGATCGGATTTGAGCCGAGCTTCGGATTGAATGCGAACAGCCTGGGTATGTTGTGGCGGTTCAAGGTGTCATACGAAATCGAACAGTTCTTCGGGGTGTTTCGGAAGAACGCGCACTGAAGGAAGCGAGTGAGATTGCGGGGGAAAGATTCTTGGAATTCCGGAGAATGAACATGGGAAGAAAGGGTCCGATTGGAACAATAGCGGCGCTGGCTTTGGCGATAGTGTGTCTGGGGGCGGATGGGAGTTGGCTGAAGGACGTGCCCGAGGCGGATCGGGGACGAGTGAATCCCTATACGGGGCAAGCGGAGGCGATAGCAGCGGGAAAACGCGTGTTTGGGGACCACTGCGCCAAGTGCCACGGGCCGGATGCGATGGGGAAGGGGAAACGGCCGAGTTTGCGAAGCGACCGCGTGCAACATGCCACGGACGGAGAGATCTTCTGGTTGCTGAAAAACGGCAATCTGCGAAAAGGGATGCCGACATGGGCAAGACTTCCGGAGCCCATGCGATGGCAAATCATTGCGTATGTAAAGAGCTTGGGAGCCGCGGCAGGCGTAGATGGAACGCAGCCGGCAGGGGGAGAAAGGCAGTGAACAGGGGGGACACCTTTCTGGCCAGGGTGATTTTGCGGGTGTTGGGCGTGGCGCTGCTATGCAGCGGGTGCGGATCTGGAAAGGCACCGGATCCGCTGCGAGAAGCCGAGGGCGCGATTGGCGATCAGAACGTGGGCGAGCGGATTTTTGTGGACACCCGCTTCGCCGAATATTTTGCGGAACACATGACCGGAGTGAATGATCTCCTCGTTGAAGGGGATCCCGTGGTGGCCACGGTGAGCACACCGGCGGGGATGCTGCCCGGGCCGTTTGCAGGCCAAGCAATGAACTGCCGCTCGTGCCATTTCGTGACGGAGTTCACGTCAAACGCCAATGTGCGGAACCGCACGTACGCGGATTACGTGCAGCATAGTCCGATGCCGAGGATGATCAATGGGATCCAGTCGACTCCGCGAAATGCGATGCAAATGGTAGGTTCGCTGCAGGCGCACTCGGGGCCGACGTTTCTGCACTTCGACGGGGAGTTCGCAACGCCGGAGGACCTGGTGAAGGGGACAATCACAGGGCGGAATTTGGGCTGGGCGCCGGACCAATATGCACAGGCGGTGGCACACATCGCCAAGGTGATCCGCGAAGACAACGGCAACAACTTCGCGTCGAACACGTACACACACGGGATTTCCTACGCGGTAATCTTTCAGGGGACGGACCCTTCAATTCCGGCGGATTCGCGGCTGCCGGCGGAAGACCGCATAGACGTGACCACGGCCACAGACGAGGCGATTCTGGATGCGGTGACGAAAGTGGTGGCCGCGTACATGGAGGGACTGTTATTCAAGCAGGACGAGTTTGGGCGGTACATCGCTTCGCCATACGACGTATTTTTGAGGATCAATCACCTGCCGACGCAGCCCATGGCGGGAGAGTCGGAAGCCCAGTACGCGCAGAGACTGCTCGGATTGCTGAACGGACTTACTTCGCCAATCTACGTGGATGGGAGTTATGGGAGTTTTCAGTATCACCCGCAGCCGTACGTTTTCGGTCCGACAGAGCTGGCAGGGCTGAAAATCTTCTTGACCGCGGCGCCTGGTGCAGCCGACGGATCGCAACATGCGGGGAATTGCGCTTCCTGCCATCTGCCGCCAAATTTCACGGATTTTGTCTTTCACAATACAGGCACGTCTCAGGAGGAATATGACGCCGCCAACGGGGCGGGAGCGTTCATGAACCTGGCGGTACCGGGGCTGGAGGAGCGCAGCGCGAACTTCGATTTGTATCTCCCGCCTTCGGCCAATCATCCGAACGCATCGGAGCGCTTCCGGCATCCGCCGGCGGCAGGGAGCCCGCAATACGCCGACCTGGGCTTGTGGAACGTGTATCTGAATGCCGATATCCCCAATCCACAAGCCGCTTTAACGCAAGTGGTTTGCGCGAACGCACAGAATTGCGAGGTCGACCAGGGGTTGGCGACGACGATTGGGCAGTTTAAGACGCCAACGCTGCGAGATTTGGAAGATTCCGCACCGTATTTTCACAATGGATCGAGGGCGAAATTCGGTGACGTGGTGAACTTCTACATCAATGCTTCAACGTTGGCGCACCAGGGTGAACTGCGCAACGGTGACGTTCGGTTCGGTGCCATGTCGCTGAGCGCGGCAGACGTGGATGCGCTCGTGGCGTTTTTGAAGGCGCTGACGGAAGATTACGACGACGCATAGAACATTGAGGGGCGAAGTTCATGGGGATGGAATATCTGCTGAAGACGGAACCTTCGGAGTATTCGTTCGCGGATTTGGTGAAGGATGGCGAGACGGAATGGGACGGGGTGTCGAACGCAACGGCGGTGATGCACATGCGCGCAATGGAAGCGGGAGCGCGACTGTTGATTTATGAGACGGGGAACGTGAAGAGCGCCGTGGGAACGGCCACCGTCGTTTCGGTGGAGGCAGAGAATCCGAAGAATCCTAAGGTGAGAATCAAAGCGGGAAAGACTCTGGCGAGGCAGGTATCGCTGGACGACATCAAGAGAAATAAATTGTTCAAGGATTCGCCGCTGTTGAAGATTGGAAGACTGTCCGTCGTGCCGTTGACGAAGGAGCAGTATAGAGTGCTTACGGGGGACTGACGTGGGGCAGAGGCGACTTCGAAGCGCAGAATTGCGAGAACGACCCCTTCAGAAAGAGTTGTCTGGGGAATCCTACGGACCAGCTACCTTTCGACCTTGCGTGGCTTCAATCTCTTCGCTGTCGTCGGGTAGGCCGCGGACCTGGTTCCAGTATCTGTAGTCGGCGAGGACCTGGGCTGCTTCCTCCCTGCGGCCGGTGTTGAAGAGCGCGGCGTAGAGGCAGGGCCGAGCAGCGTTCCACGAGGGATCCATGTCCAGGATTTCGCGGAATTCATTGATAGCCTCGTTGTAGACGTGCTGTTTGCAGAGGTGCGCAGCGTAGGTTTGACGAACAGCTAGATTGCGTGGCGCCAGGGCCTTGGCCTGCCGGTAAGCGTCGAAAGCCATTGCGTCGTGGTTGCCCCATTGCACGTACAGATTGCCGAGGTTGTAGTAAAAGAGAGCCACTTTGGAATTTAAATCAATGGCCCCGCGAAAGGCAGCTTCCGCCTTTCTCCACTCCTGTTGCTGCATGAAAGCGATTCCCCGATTGTCGAGATCCTTGGCATCCTGGATGCTTCCGTCGTTGGCCATCAAGTCCGATAAGTCTTCCACGTTATTGCCGCTCGCTTGAGACGAATTCGCGCTTTGGACCTCCAGAGTGACGGACTGGGCGAGATACCTCCGCGCTTGAGCGTTGTCCGGGTGCAGGCGCAGAGCTGCTTTTGCCTCGGCGGCCGCGTGAGCGCCATCCTGAAAGGCATAATAGACTCCGGCAAGACGCAGGTGGGCGTAAACAAACGAGGGGTCGAGTTGAACGGCGTGCTCAAAGGCGCTCCTGGCAGAAGGCAGATCCTGAGACAGGAAATTAAGATTGCCCAGGGCGGCGTAAACATCGGCATCGGGAGCCTGCTCGGCCAGGATTTCGAGCGCGTACCGGGCCGCGATGAAGTCCTTGGCCACATATGCCTGGGACGCGTAGATCAAGGCCTGAGGAACGCCAGCGGAGCCAGTGGGCTCGGGACTGGACGTCAGGGAGGGCAGCGCGGCGAGAAGAGCGGCGGGGAGTTGAGCCTCCTTTAGTGGATTGAGGTGAGCGGCATCGGCTGGAAATGCGATGCCGTCGGCCTTCAATTGATTCAGGAGATCGGGCGCGCTCACGCCGGCGATGAGCCAAGCCAGGAGCTGTGTTTGAGAAAAAGGAGGGTGAGGCTCGGGTGTGCTGATGGCGGTCGCTGGCTGGGCATGGCTGGCGCGCGCGGCACGAGCCATGTCCGCCACGGACTGTGTTTCTTCTTCTTGGGCGAAGGCTGAAATGGGTGCCGCGAACGAAAACAAATGAAGAAACAGGCCCAGCAAGAGCAACTTTCGCGAGCGGACAGAAAGCAGTAGTTGAGTCATCTTGACACCAAAGAAGATGAGTCCGACTCCCGTCGTTATTTCCGTTTG
Source organism: Candidatus Limnocylindrales bacterium (assembly GCA_035623175.1). Taxonomy (GTDB): domain Bacteria; phylum Acidobacteriota; class Terriglobia; order Acidiferrales; family UBA7541; genus Acidiferrum. The sequence continues at coordinate 23,669 of DASPTY010000058.1, forward strand.
GCAGAGGCAGCACCGGGCCGCCTAAGTGCAGGCTAGCATGAGAGATCGAATTGGCCGCGAAAGCCAACGTATTTCCTTCGCATAAGTACATAGTTTATTCGCTACAGGGGGCGCTGACGCTTCAGGAAATAGGTGGCATGGGTGAGCGCGCGGCAAATGGGCGCCGCGGTCGAAGTGGGCCTGCTTGTGGGGGGTCGGAGGGGAGAACTATAATTGAGAGTTATTTATCCAGGAAGGAGACGTCATGGCAACCGCTAAGGCGAAATTGCGTGTGACCGAATTCAAGAACGAGCCATTTATTGATTTTTCCAATCCCCAAAACAAGAAGAAGATGGAAGCGGCGTTGGCAAAGGTGAAGGGGGAGTTTGGTCAAGAGTACTCGATGTGGATCGGCGGGAAGAAGGTGATTACGGGAGGGAAAAGGAAGTCCACGAACCCGTCGCGGCCTTCGGAAGTGATTGGCGTGTTTCAGGATGCCACGAAGGAGCAGGCGGTCGAGGCGATTGAGGCGGCGAACAAGTATTTTGACGTATGGAAGAGAGTGCCGGTCGAGGAGCGGGTGAAGTGCCTGTTGAAGGCGGCGAAGATCGTGCGGGAGCGGAAGTTCGAGTTGGAAGCGCTGGTTTGCTACGAGGTGGGGAAGACCTGGATCGAGGCGGACGCGGACATTGGGGAGACCATCGATTTTTGCGAGTTTTACGCGCGGGAGATGCTGCGCCTGGGCAAGCCGCAGAAACTGGTGCCGATGCGTGGCGAGCGGAGTTACCTGGTGTACATCCCGCTGGGAGTGGGAGCAATCATTCCGCCGTGGAATTTCCCGTGCGCGATTATGGCAGGGCTGGTGGTGGCTTCGCTGGTGACGGGCAATACGGTAGTGCTGAAGCCAGCGTCGGATTCACCGACGATTGCGGCAAAGTTTGTGGACATTCTGTTCGAAGCGGGCGTACCGAAGGAAGCCGTGCAATTTGTGAGCGGGTCGGGCGCCGCCGTTGGCGACACGATCGTGCAGCACCCCAAGACGCGGTACATCGGATTCACCGGATCGAAGGAAGTCGGGTTGCGCATTTCGGAGTTGGCCGCCAAGCCTTCACCCGGGCAGATCTGGATCAAGCGCACCGTGCTGGAAATGGGCGGCAAGGACGGCATGATCGTGGACGAAGAGGCCGACGTTGACTGGGCGGCGGAAGGAACAGTGCAGGCGGCGTTCGGCTATCAGGGCCAGAAGTGTTCAGCGTGTTCGCGTGTGATTGTGAGCGAAAAAGTCTACGACAAGTACCTCGACAAGCTGGTGGAGCGGACGAAGAAGATCAAGGTAGGGCCCAGCGACGATCCGGGAAACTACATGGGGCCGGTCATCAATGAGTCGGCCATGAAGACGATTCTGGATTACATTGAAGTCGGAAAGAGAGAGGGGCGGCTGTTGACCGGCGGCAAGCGCGCGCCGGGCGACGGGTATTTCGTCGAGCCGACGATTATCGCGGATGTGGACCCGAAAGCGCGGCTGGCGCAGGAAGAGGTGTTTGGGCCGGTTCTGGCGGTAATCAAGGCG